>CAZAXX010000026.1:545-29326 GCA_964489265.1 uncultured Coxiellaceae bacterium | reverse complement strand
CGCCGCATCACAATCAATTTAGCACCTGCCGATTTACCAAAAGAAGGAGGACGCTTTGATTTGCCGATCGCGTTAGGTATTTTGGCAGCATCAGGACAATTGCCGCGTGAAAAATTGTTGGAGTATGAATTTGCGGGAGAGCTTGCTTTGTCGGGCGAATTGCGTTGCGTGCGAGGTATATTGCCTATTGTATTGGAAGCATTGCAAGCCGCACGAAGTTTGATTGTGCCAAATTGGAATGCATCTGAGGCTGCACTAGTAAAAGATGCCACGGTTTATTCGGCCAACCATTTACTTGAAGTTTGCGCGCATTTAAAAGGAGAAGTTTTGCTTCCGCGTTGTTCGGCTTTATCGATTGCGCCTTCGTTTCAAGCAATTCCGGATTTAGCTGATGTGTGTGGGCAGGCGCATGCAAAGCGCGCGCTTGAAATTGCTGCAGCAGGCAGGCATAGCCTGTTATTGATAGGACCGCCTGGCACAGGCAAAACCATGTTGGCTAGCCGATTGCCTGGTATTTTGCCGCCAGTAACGGATGCACACGCATTAGAAATTGCAGCGCTTCTCTCAATTAGCCGGCATGGTTTTGATTATCGTAAATGGCGCGAGTTGCCTTTTCGTTCTCCGCATCATAGTAGTTCAAGTGTTGCGTTAGTCGGTGGCGGACGTCCGCCACATCCTGGCGAAATTTCCCTCGCGCATCGCGGTATTTTATTTCTGGATGAATTACCTGAATTTAATCGCGCTGTGTTGGAATCATTGCGCGAGCCGTTGGAGTCTGGATGTATTACAAT
Organism: uncultured Coxiellaceae bacterium; assembly: GCA_964489265.1. GTDB lineage: Bacteria > Pseudomonadota > Gammaproteobacteria > DSM-16500 > DSM-16500 > CAYRUP01. The sequence goes on along the minus strand of CAZAXX010000026.1, from coordinate 28,535 downwards.
TTCGAGGGCGGCATATCAATCCGTATTTCCTGCTGAATTTCAATTGATCGCAGCAATGAATCCATGTCCGTGTGGTTATTTTGGCAGTCAACGTAAAACATGTCATTGTACTCAAGAACAAATTCAACGTTATATGGCAAAATTATCCGGACCTTTGTTAGATCGTATTGATATGCAAGTGGAAGTACCTGCATTACCACCGGAATTATTAACAACAAGAACAGTAGACAAACCTGAGCAAAGTGTAGTAATAAAAGAAAGAGTCTTGAGTGCGCGTAACCGGCAGCAAGCAAGACAAGAAAAATGTAATGCAAAATTGGAAGTAAATGAGCTTGCTAATGTCTGTGTATTAAGCGACGATGTTCAGACATTATTAACTAAGATCATGAATAAATTTAATTTATCTGCACGGGTTTATCATCGTATTGTAAAGGTAGCGAGAACCATCGCAGATATCGCTGGACATGATAAAATAACAATAGAGCATATTAGTGAGGCACTTAATTACCGTGCTCTGGATAAAGGTAGAGGCGGGGCGTCCGTATAAAAATAAAATGATGAAATAGAGGAGTGTGATAGCATGACGATAATATTTTATCCCCAGGAAGATGATTTAATTGGAAGTAACACAGATCAAAAGCTTGAAGTGTTGCTTGAATCTGCTCAGCGTTTCAAAGCGATTATCCTGGATAGTGCGAATAAAACGCCTGAATCCGCATCACAAGAAAAAAAGCGGATAACGCCGCGTGATTTGACCCATGTTTATAACTGGGAAGAGCTCGCAAAATTACTTCGAGAAATTCGTGAACTTCCTGAAGGAAATCCAACAGCAAAAATAGCGAAATCTCTTAAGCTTAAAAAATTGGCTGAAGTATATGAAGTTTTGCGAGGCGCGAAAATGGCGAAGCTTGAAGCTGTGCGAATTGCATTAGTCAACGAAGCCAATCAATTAAATTCAGGCGGTTCACAAGTCGCTTAGGGTTAACGAATAATGACGTATCGTGTCACTGTACAACCGAACGGATTTTCTTTTGTTGTACAAGATAATGAAACAATCCTCGAAGCTGCATTGCGATGCGGCTATTTTTTTCCTCATCGTTGTCTGCTGGGTGTTTGCAAAACCTGTTGTGGCAAACTCATTTCTGGCGAAATTGATTATGCAGGAAGAGAAATTTTAGGATTGACGTTAGACGAACAAAAAGCGGGTTATGTCTTATTTTGTCAGGCGCGACCCAAAACGGATTTGATCATTTATGTGGAAAGCGCAGGCGTATCGCATTCTGTTGCACCCGCCGAAATCATATACGATGTGATAGAGTACAAACCGCTTGCTGACACTATTATGTATATTCGCTTGCAGGCACCTGTCAATCAGCGCATAGAGTATCAAGCTGGGCAATACATAAAAGTCATTCATCGCGATAAAAGCATGTCTCCTCTCTCAATCGCATGTGCGCCAGGTGATTGTTCTATTATCGAATTGCACTTAGCACATCCTAAAAATAATTTGCAGGCTCAAGACATTTTGTTAATGGTCGAACAAATGAAACAATTAAGTCTAAGCGGTCCTTATGGAACATCAACTGCAGCAAAAATTTTTGGCGAACAACCCATTATTTTTTTAGCACGCGGAACCGGATTTGCACCGATCAAATCGATTATTGAAGAATTAGATAAATTTAAAAAATATCCAGCTATGCATTTGTATTGGAGTGCTGCCTCAGCAAGTGAATTATATATGGATAAACTGGCGCGCCAATGGACGTCGGAATTAAAAAATTTCTCTTACACACAGGTATTGAATCGAGCGTTAGTGCAAAATGTTATTTTAAAAGATTATCCTGAGCTCGCTCATTATCGCGTATTGGCGAGTGCGCCAGAAGCCATTGTGCATGCTGCACTGCAGACGTTTTTGGGTGCTGGGCTTACGCGAGAGCATTATTTTTCAGATTTATTCGATTATAAGTAAAGTTTGATAAAGATCATTGGTCGAGTTAAAATTATCTAATCCCTCTCAAGTTGGAACTTTATGAAAAAAGTAAAATCCAATTCAGAAAGTGTTTCCTATTTAAATCAAATTATTAATACGCAATCTTGTTTAGCCGAAGCTGATTTTAATTTGCAAGAGTTTATGCAATTAATCGTTCTACAAATGCAAAAATTAACGCCCGCAACAGGCGTCGTGGTCGAATTAGTTGAGGGAGATGAAATGGTATATCGAGCGGCATCAGGCACGGTCGCCGATTATGTTGGTTTGCGTCTTAAAATTGAAAATAGTATTTCTGGGCTTTGTATACGAGAAAATGAAATTTTGCGTTCGGATGATACTGAATTAGATCCACGAGTTAACCTGGAAGCCTGTCGAAAAGTGAAAGCGCGTTCTTTAGTTGTGACGCCGCTCGTTCACCAAGGAGGTGCGATAGGTGTTTTAAAAATATTATCTAAAAATGCGGAGGCATTTTCTGAACAGGATGAGAATATTTTACAATTGATGGCAGGTTTTATCGCCTCGGGTGTTGCTCACCAACAATTTTATGAAACGAACCAAACACTTTTACACGAACGTACCGAAGCGCTCCATGAATTGCAAATTGCACAAGAAAAATTACAATATCTTGCGCATCATGATTTTTTAACAAATTTACCTAATCGCAGTATGTTTACTAAAAAATTAAATGATGCAATATCAAAATCTAAACGCCATCAATCTACCATGGCTTTGTTTTTTTTAGATATCGATCATTTCAAATCAATCAATGACAACTTGGGTCATGATGTTGGGGATGAATTATTAAAGCAGTTTGCTAATCGCATAAAAAAAGCCATAAGGGATTATGACTTTGCTGCCCGTTTGGGTGGTGATGAATTCGTTATATTTTTAGAAGACCTTGATGATCCACAAACAGCCATTCACACTGCAGAAAAAATTATTAAAACGATGAGTGATAAATTTAAGTTGAAAAAAACATCTCTCAATATCACAACCAGTATCGGTGTCAGCTTTAATCAAGGAAAAGATATCACCTCTGATGAGCTTCTAAAGCAAGCTGACCAAGCGTTATATAGAGCAAAGAATGGCGGTCGTAATCAATTTAATATTTTTGAATCGGAAGAATGATTGCATCATCCTTGTCAGCCTGAGCGTCGCCCTTGTCATCCTTGAACGTCACCTTTGTCATCCTGAACGAAGTGAAGGATCTCCTCATATTTATTGGGAGATCCTTCACTTCGTTCGGGATGACAGGAGCTGACCTACAATTTTTTTAAATACCACGCATTACATCCATAATGCCCAGTATTACCTAAAGGTTTAGCTAAAATTTTAAACCCAGATTTTTTATACAAATTATTTGCCTTATCCATGGAAAGCAACGTTTCCAAATAGCATTGCTTATAACCCTTTTGCTTGGCGGTCATCAGGATATGTTGTAACAAAATATTCCCAAGCCCAAGCCCACGTATTTCCGGCAAAAAATACATTTTTTTCAGCTCACCAATAGACGGATGAGCGCCTTGTAAAACTCCAATACCCGCGCCACCCATAATTTTATTATCTGATTTTCTTTTCACGATAAAATAAAATGAATTATTTTGATTAAATGCAGTGTGCATATCCTCAAGCTCAGGATCAACAAAAGCAAAGCCAGGACGATTTGCGCCATGTTCTTGCAAAACTTTTTTGATGAGCATCATCAACTCAAGATTATCTTTTTTTTGAATGGGACAGATTTGATATTCATTATGAATGCGCGCTTGTTTTAATGCTTTTGCATACAATGCTATTCCCTGTATCACTAGCTTTTGATCTGCATTTGATAATTGTAACAGTGAATCGGATACTTGCTGGTTCGCCAGGGCATGAATCTGGGCCAGCATTTTTTTTCCAGCTGAAGTAAGTAGAATTTGATGACAACGCTTGTCTGTTGGATTGGACATGGCGGTGATGAATTTTTTTGAGAGAAGTTTTTTAATAATACGACTAATGGTTGATTTGTCTAATCTAAGTAAAACAGATAATTCTATTTGACTGAGCGAGCCATGCCGCTCTAACTCAATCAAAGTATGACAAAACGAGGGCGGTAAGCTGTCATGTGAATCATCTGACAGCATGCCAAGTTCCCTGACCATTTCTCTGGAAGAATGGCGGATTTTTTCAATCAACTGAGTTATATCATGCATAATGCAACCTTAAGTTTGAATAAAACAACTAGATGGTTGCATTATGCAACTAATTTAATTTTTCTTCCACTTGATATTACAACCCAAGCTAGGTTTTTGATCCGGATCAATTGGTTTTTTATTTAAAAGGGCATCCAATGCCGCAGTCAAATCTTTGCCCGTTACTGCGATGCCGTTGCCAGGTGATGCATCATCAAAACGACCGCGATAAACGCATGCCAGATTCTCATCAAATACATAGAGATCAGGCGTACAGGCGGCTTGATACGCTTTTGCAACGGTCTGAGTTTCATCAAAAAGATAAGGGAAAATATAGTCATGGCGCTCTGCTTCTTTGCGCATATTTTCTGGGCTATCGTCGGGATAGTTATTTATATCATTGGAATTGATTGCAACAAAATGGATACCTTGGTTGTTATATTTTTTTGCAACTTCCGCAAGTTTGGTTTGAATGAGTTTCACATAAGGGCAGTGATTGCAAATAAACATAACCACGGTGCCTTTATCTGATTTCAACTGATCAAGTGAAATAAATTTTCCAGTGCGTGCATCCGGCAAGCTAAATTGGGGTGCAAGCGTGCCGAGCGGCAGCATGGTTGAAGAGGTGAGGGCCATTATTTTCTCCTGTTAAAAAGCTTTGTTTTGTTATACGAATCCGGTATTCTAATCGACAATAAAAAGGTGATCATATACTGCAATTTCATAATGATAAAGCACGCTTTGCATTGCCTCATTGATCGCTAAATCAAAGGAAACAATAATACTAAATAATGGGAGGCTTCATGGCGAAGCGATTTACTTTTCAGCGTCTCTTTCTTTTAATGTCCGCTGCAGGTGTCATTGGATTGTCGAGCAATACTGCAATGGCAGCCGCGTTCCAATTATGGGAACAAGATGGTGCAAGCGTGGGCGATTATCACGCGGGCAGAGCAGCAGAAGCAGCGGATGCTAGCACGGCGTATTATAATCCAGCAGGCATGATTAGAATCCAAAATCAACAAGCCGTACTGTCATTAGATCCGATTTTGACAGATTTCCAATTTCGTGGAACTGTGGATGTGCAGACGCTCGGCCTTCCAGATGTGCTCGGTCCTCAGAGTACTGTCGCACAAGGCGGTAATTTTAATCTTGTTCCAGCTTTTCATTATGTTGCACCGATTAACAATAGAATAAGCTTTGGTTTAAGTTTGTTCTCACCCTTTGGTTTAAAAACCAATTATGGTTCAGGTACATTCGCACGTTACGCTGCAACGTTGACTTCGTTGCAAGTTATCGATTTGTCACCTTCTATCGGTTTTTCAGTGAATAATAAATTGTCATTAGGTGCGGGTGTTGATCTGCAACACGCTAGAGCTGAGTTCGATTTGACAGCAGGTAATCCATTTTTAAATTCGATCTTTGGTACTAACGTAGATACCCCTTCTCAAAATGTTGGCACCAGTTATGGCTATGGTTTTCACTTAGGCGCTATGTATCAGTTTAATGAACAAACGCGCGTAGGCTTGGCTTATTTCTCGAAAATAACTCATCACCTGGATGGTACCAGTAAATTTTTCGGTCCTCTCGCCAATGATGGTTCAGGCGGACTGCAAGAATCAAGAAATTTAAAATCGACTGCAACATTACCTGCAACGACAACACTCAGTGTGTTCCATACATTTAATCCAACCTGGGATGCGATGGGAACGGTGTCTTATACACAATGGAGCGAATTTTCAAAGTTAGTGTTACAAAATGTGGCTGGTATTAACGAAGGAGTCAGTGCTAATAATTTGCTGGTCGTTATTCCAGAAAATTATCGTAATACATGGAATTTTTCCGTCGGCGCAAATTATCATCTAAATGATCAATGGATGTTTAAAGGCGGCGTTGGTTATGATGAAACACCTTCGAGTGGCAGATACCGCAATTTGCAATTGCCAGATAGTGACCGCATTGCTGTTGCAATTGGTACGCATTATCAACCGACTAAACAATTAGGGTTAGATTTAGGCTGGACACATTTCTTTGCAATGAATACGAGAATTAATAATTTATCGCAAGCGTTCGGCGATCAAACGAGTATCACAAATGGATCTGTGCAAGCAAGCGCGGATGTATTTGGTTTGCAAGCGAAATGGGATTTCGCCTAACATTTCGTAGGGGCGGACCCCGGCCACAAACATGCCGGGGTGTCCGCCCAGCGACGTTAACTATAAAGTCAGAGCGGACATTTTTTACCGGTCGTGCAAATATCTACTCGCGTACCTGCTAAAACAATCTTGTAAGCCGGATCGTTCTGTTTGATTAAACTGACTGCCAAGCTTGAAAGATTAATTGACATTCTCGCAATAGGATGATTATCAGAACAGCTTGATGAGGCGAATATATCAGCATAACATGGTTTTGTACTAGTGATTTGTCCACAGACAGTTTTGGCCTCTAATACAGTTGTACTTAAGTGACCAGGTTGTTGTGTGGTCTCATTGTACGCTGGTGTTATCTTGCCAAAAGTGCCGGAGCAATTTCCATATCGTTCTTTTGCTGTGCCCGGATCCAATACAATTCTTACGATGGAAGGTTTGCTAGTCGAATTATATGTTTCTAAATTTGCACTAGCAACAACGGGTAAAGCAAGTAATCCAAGCGCAACAATCGCGCTTTTTTTCAATAGCATAGCTCTCTCCTAATGATTGTTTTCATAAAAACGAGAGTACTATATGCTTAAAAAATTAAAAAAACAATGTTGCAAAAATTCTACGAATGAAGTTTATTATTTTTCTTAAGCCAATTCGATATTTTAGTTTGTTCATGTGAAGATAAAACTAAACCCAACTTGGTTCTACGCCATAAAATATCGTCAGTTGTCGTTGCCCATTCATGCTGAATCAGATATTCCAATTCTTTTTGATAAAAACCATCTGCAAATTTTTCGCCTAAATCGTCAAGTTTGTTTGTGCCTGCTAAAAATAAATTTACACGTGTTCCATAATTTTTTGCATAACGATGCGCCATATTCTCAGGCAGCCAGGAAAATTCACGTTTAAAATTTTCATAAAATTTTTCGAAATTATGCTCTACAAAATCACCACCGGGAAGTGGCGCAGATGCAGTCCATGCTGGTTTCATTTGAGGAAAATAAATTTTTAATTTATTAATTGCTTCCTCAGCGAGGCTACGATGTGTTGTAATTTTCCCGCCAATAATCGTTAATAATGGCGGCTCATGTTCGTTTTCTAAAATAAGCTTATGATCACGACTGATGCTTGCCAAATTATGCGTATTTTCCGCTTGCAAACAACGCGTTCCCGCGTAAGACCACAGAATATCATTTTCTGAAATTGATTTTTTAAAATATTTATTCACGATTGAACATAAATAATTTTCTTCTCCGCGAGTAATTTTAATGTGGTCAAGATCATTATTATATGCAAGGTCAGTTGTGCCGATTAAAGTAAATTGTCTTTGATAAGGAATTGCAAAAATAATTCGCTTGTCAGTATTTTGTAAAATATAAGCAAATTCGCCTTCATATAATTTAGGTATGACAATGTGACTGCCTTTCACTAATTTGCTACGAATTGTTTTTGCCTGTGAAATATTTTTTTGAACGTGCTCAACCCAGGGCCCACTTACATTCACTAATACTTTTGCGTGAATGTAAAATATTTTTCTTGTCTGAGAATTTTTAATTTTGATTTTCCAGATACCATTCTCACGTTGTGCTGAAATAAATTTATGATGAGTTAAAATTCTAGCGCCATGCTCCTTGGCTGCTAATGCATTTAATACAGTGAGCCGCGAATCATCGGTAAAACAATCAAAATAAGAAAAACCTTTGCTAATTTTTGGGAGTAACGCATCTCCGCGCACATCTTTCTTTAAATCAAGAAATGTTGAGCCAGGTAAGCGATTGCGTCTAGACAAATGATCATAAAGAAATAAGCCCATGCGAATTAGCCAAGCAGGCCGTGAATGTTTTTCCTGCGGTAAAATAAATTCTAGGGGTGAAATAAGATGTGGCGCTTTACGCATTAAAATTTCACGTTCGCGCAAAGCAATTCTGACAAGTTTGAAATCGAAATACTCGAGATACCGTAAACCACCATGAATTAATTTGGTGCTGGCAGATGAGGTGGCGGCAGCCAAATCATTTTTCTCACATAAAATAACCGATAATCCACGACCCGCTGCGTCAGCCGCAATTGCAGCACCATTAATCCCGCCGCCTACAATGAAAATATCCGTATTTTCCATGATTATTCTCTTTGCCTAGTTTACCTATTTTACTATACCATTTCCCGTCTGATAAGGAGATCGAAATGACACATTACATATTATCAATCGATCAGGGTACAACGAGTAGTCGTGCAATCGTTTTTTCTGAAAAGGGTGAGCCAGTTAGTCAACATCAAATTGATTTGCAACAATCCTATCCTCATGAAGCTTGGGTTGAGCAAAATCCTGAAGAAATATGGCAAAACACTTACGAATGCTGTCTGAATGCATTAAAAAAAATTAATCTAACGGCAAAAGATATTGCTGCGATTGGTATTTCCAATCAGCGGGAAACTACTATTATTTGGGATAAAAAAACGGGTAAGGCTATCTATCCAGCCATCGTCTGGCAAGATCGGCGCACCAGCCAGCTTTGTCAGGAATTATCGCACCATAAAATTAATGCGACATTGGCTGAAAAAACGGGCTTGTTACTCGATCCGTATTTTTCGGCAACCAAAATCCTCTGGCTATTAGAAAATGTTCCGCACGCGCGTGAAAAAGCAGAGCGTGGTGAATTACTGTTTGGGACGGTTGATACATTTTTATTGTGGCATTTGACGGGCGGTAAATCACATGCAACCGATGCAACCAATGCATCGCGTACCTTATTATTTAATATCCGTACGCAACAATGGGATAAAGAGATTCTTTCGGCTTTGAATATTCCAGAGATACTACTGCCAGTTGTGTTAGACAGTAGCGCTGATTTTGGTGTGACAGACAAAGAATTATTTGGTGAAAAAATTCCAATTACCGGCATCGCTGGCGATCAGCAAGCTGCGACGTTTGGCCAAGCCTGTTTTACACCCGGCATGGTAAAAAGTACCTATGGTACCGGTTGTTTTATGTTGTTAAACACGGGTTCTCTGGTTGTTCAATCTAAAAATAAATTATTAACTACTGTCGCTTATCGGCTTCAGAATAAGGTCACCTACGGCTTAGAAGGCAGTATTTTTTGTGCTGGCGCGACAATTAAATGGTTGCGTGACACACTGAAATTAATTTCGACCGCCGCTGAAACAGAAGAATTAGCAAATTCCATCAAAGATACCGCGGGTGTTTATTTAATTCCTGCATTTACTGGATTAGGCGCGCCGTATTGGGATCCTCTGGCGCGTGGGGCGTTGCTTGGCTTAACACGGAATAGTGATGTGCGTCATATCGCGCGTGCTGCATTGGAATCGGTGTGCTATCAAACACGAGATTTATTAAATGCAATGATGAAAGATGGTGTGACGCAATTAAAAACATTACGTGTAGACGGTGGAATGGTTGCAAATAATTGGTTATTGCAATTTCTTGCGGACACCTTAAATTTAAATGTGCAACGTTCAAAATGTATCGAAACCAGTGCGCTGGGTGTTGCTTATTTAGCAGGATTGCAAACTGGAATGTTTCAGTCGCTGGATGAGATAACTTCTTTATGGCAATCGGATGCGGAATGCAAGCCAAGCATGTCGGAAATGCAGCGTGAGAAACTATACGCAGGCTGGCAACGTGCGGTTAACAGAATTATTGCATAGTTGTTGTCTGTCGCTATAATTTTGCTAGAATGAGACAAAATTTTTTTACTCATTAAGGATGTCACATGGACATGAAAAAAAAGTTATTGGCATGCGCGAGTCTAATTGCTTTCGCAAGCTGTAGTTTAGCGTTTGCAGGAAATCGTCCAGGTGCTGTCACATTTCGTTTAGCGGATGGCTACATTTTTTTTGCAGATAAAAGACAGTTTGATAATACCTCGATTCCTACTATTGAATTAGGTTACAACATTAATGAAAAATGGCGTATCCAGGCAGGTGCGAGTCTTATAAACACAGATACCAACTGTGATTGCGGTGCGCATGGATTTTATTATCTGCTGGATGGTGTTTATCATTTCAATAGCTATGGAAATGTTGTTCCTTATGCATTGGGCGGCGTTGGGATTACCAGCTTAAAAACTCATTATACGAATGATCCGACCGATGAAGCGAATGTTAACTTAGGCGTCGGCGCAGAATTTTTTATTCATGACACAATTTCATTGAATGCGGATGTTAGAGATGTTTATACGATGTCGGGTGGAAAAAATGATGTGATGGTGACGGCGGGTATCACTTTTTCATTTGGGGGAAGCACTCCAGCGCCGGTTGTGCAGCCTTATAAATAGTTGCTGTTTTGTCATCCTGAACGCAGTGAAGGATCTCCATAATAAGGAGATCCTTCACTGCGTTCAGGATGACAAGTTTAAGTTGGCGCTGTGCGCTGTAGCTGTAACTGTAACGGTGTTCTTTCAAGCTCAACATCATCACTCGGATTTTCCTGATTTCTGTTGCGACCAAACAACGTCATCGCTGTAGCAAAAAATCCTTTATGTTCTTTTTTGGTATGCATCACAGTAAAATCAACGATAGGAATAGCGATTGCAGCTGCCAACATCATTGCAATAATAATAAAGAAATATTGTTGATATCCCGCTTCACCTTGCGATTTAACTAATAAGCCTAAGGCAATAGGCAAAAGCAATCCACCTAATGTTCCTGATGTGCCTAATCCACCAAAGACAATATCGGGATTGAAATCTTTGAAACCCTCATTTTTCGGCTTTGCCCATCGATAAGCAATACTCAGTTGAGGCATCATTGTAAAAGCAAATCCAACATTCATAACAGCAGTGCTGGTATACACTTGCCATTGCTGCAAATTAGAAAACGTGAGCTGGATAGCTGAGCCGATTATGAATGCACAGCCGGCTAAAAAAACTTTTAGACCACCCGAGTCAATATCATATTTAGCTATTATTTTTCCAGCAACAGGTCGTGCAAGTATCGTAATAAGATTAGCGATGGCGGACGCATACACTGCCGTTGTGGAATCTATGTGATAGCCGCTCTTTAATAGAGTTGGAAAAACGGTTGCTGTTACAAAAGAACTTCCCAGCGTACACATTGATGTCAAATATAAAATCGATCCACGAAGATCGATGCAGAGTCGTATATTTTCTTTCATAAAAGCAAGTGTAGAATTATTCACATTATCTTGGATCATTATTTCTAATTGACCTGATTTGAGCGCCAATTTTTTTGCACGTTTTTTGTCTGTGGGAAATTGTTTGAGTAATTGCTCATACGGAGGCGGCTGAATAAAACGTATTGCTGCTAATCCTCCCATTGCGATAAAACCCGCACCTAATCCAAATGCAGCAGGATATCCATAATTTTTGCTTAATAAACTAATTAAGATAGGTGTTAGAATGCTTGACGCATTCACAACAGCGCTATATAGCGATTGAGTAGTTGAAATTTGTTTTATAAGACGTACCCACTTAAGGGAATTAATTAATAATGGATACACACCAGCCCCGGCACCAAGCAGTAAACCAGATACGAGCATAACAACAAATCGCAAGTCAAAGTCTTTAATCTCTTCAATGTTAGTCGCAGAAGAAAGAACTATTAATGAAACCATACCGGTTAAAGCGCAGCCTATCATAATCAGCACTGAATTTTTTCCGCCATCTCTACTGATTTTACGCGCCATAGGAATTTGCGTAAGACAAGTAGTAACAAGAGGAGATGTGCCCAATATTCCAGCTAATAATTGGTTTAATTGAGTTTGCGGAAGAAATGAATTAAAAACAGAAAGGCCCCATCGAGCATTGTGAGCGATGAACATGTTCATGAGACGTACTTGTTCAGGCGTGCCTGAAATAGCGTACGATTCACTTTCTACCGTTTCTGCTATTTCAACAGTTTTGTCCTCGCGTGTATTCGACATATTTTATTCCGTCTGCATGGGCGCACACCCCTTCGAGACGCAGGGTGCGCCCCTACAAAATTATTTTCGATCTTCCATAGGAATAAAATCACGTTCTGTCGAACCAGTGTATAACTGACGTGGACGGCTTAAACGATAGGGACTGCTAATCATTTCATTCCAATGTGCAATCCAGCCAATGGTTCTTGCTAACGCAAAAATCACAGTAAACATATTTGGCGGAATGCCGATAGCACTCAGTGTAATGCCAGAATAAAAATCAACATTGGGATATAATTTTCGTTGCACAAAATATTCATCTTCTAATGCAATTCTTTCGAGTTCCATCGCGATTTTAAAGAAAGGACTATCATGTAAACCCACAGCATCGAGAACTTCGTGACAAGTTTCACGCATGACTTTCGCACGTGGATCATAATTTTTATAGACACGATGCCCAAAACCCATCAGTCGGAATTTATCATTTGGATCTTTCGCGCGCGCGATAAATTTTGGAATACGAGTCACATCACCAATTTCATATAACATATTTAATGCGGCTTCATTCGCGCCACCATGCGCGGGTCCCCATAACGCAGCAATACCTGCTGAAATACAAGCAAATGGATTGGCGCCCGTTGATCCTGCTAAACGCACTGTCGAAGTCGATGCGTTTTGTTCGTGATCTGCATGCAGCGTGAAAATGCGATCTAATGCGCGCACTAAAACAGGATTTGGAGCGATGTCTTCACAAGGCGTACCAAACATCATATGCAGAAAATTCTCAGCATAGGACATGTGATTTTGTGGCGGCATAAAAGGTTGGCCAATCGAATATTTATAACACATGGCCGCTATCGTAGGCATTTTTGCAATTAAACGCAGTGCTGAAATATTGCGGTGCTCAGGATTTTTAATATCGAGCGTATCATGATAAAACGCAGAAAGTGCGCCAACCACACCGACCATCACAGCCATCGGATGGGCGTCGCGTCTGAAACCATTAAAAAAGTTGCGAATTTGTTCGTGGACCATCGTATGACGATTTATAGCTTTGCGAAAATCCGTATACTCGACATCACTTGGTAGTTCACCCTTCAAAAGAAGGTAGCAAACTTCCACAAAATTGGATTGCATGGCAAGTTGGTCAATGGGATAGCCGCGATAAAGCAAAATTCCTTTATCACCATCAATATACGTAATTTTAGATTCACAAGCCGCAGTCGAAAGAAAACCAGGATCGTAAGTGAAGTAACCATCTTTAACTAGCGAACTGACATCAATGACTTCTGGCCCCAATGTTCCAGCCAAAACATCAAATTCAATATTCTTACCTTCAACACTCAGTTTCGCTTTGTTATCCGCCATAGTGGGTCTCCCTCTTTGTATGGCCACAACTATAAGAATTCACACTCTGGATGTCAAATAGCAAGATGCTGTTTTCAGAGCATTAAATCCAGCATAACGTTTGCTTTGATTTATTATGGTATATATAATTACCCTCGGCCTCGAAAACGACGGCAACGAACCCTAAGAATTTTTTAAATATAACGATAGAGGGAATCATTGGACTGTGAAAAATCAAAGACCTAAGAACCTGAATCTTTTTACGATTCGCTTTCCTATACCCGCACTCGCTTCGATCTTGCATCGAATCTCCGGGTTTATACTTTTCATCCTTATACCTTTCCTGCTCTGGGGACTTTACTGGTCTCTGGCTTCGCAGCAAAATTTTAACGATCTTCAACAAAGCTTATCAACACCGTGCATGAAGTTTTTTATCTGGTGCTGTTTGTCTGCATTTCTTTATCATTTTGTCGCAGGAATCAGACATTTGTTAATGGATATCGGAATTGGTGAAGAGCTCAAAAGCGGTCGAATCTCGGCAATTCTCACTCTCGTTATTGCTGCATTGTTAATTATCTTGGCGGGTGTCTGGTTATGGTAAAAACTGTATTAGGTGTCAATCATCAGGGACTTCGTGATTGGTTATTCCAACGAATGTCTGCTGTTATTATGGTTATTTATGTCATTGGTCTCGTCACTTTTTTTGTGATGCATCCCAATACCAATTATTACGACTGGCAGGGATTATTCTCTCACTTGTGGGTGAAGGTCGCGACAGCGTTAGTCTTCTTATCTTTAATGATGCATGCGTGGGTCGGCATGTGGACCATTTTTACCGACTATGTCACTTGTCCTGTTGTGCGTCTGGTTTTGCATACAATTGTTTTTCTTGCGTTGCTTAGCTTCTTTTTTGCTGCGCTGTTGATTTTATGGGGTGTTTAAGCAATGAATATAGCGACGAATTTAGCGACATATACGTTTGATGCTGTGATCATTGGTGGCGGTGGTGCCGGTTTACGCGCATCGATAGAGCTGGCTCAGTCAGGGCTCGATGTGGCTGTGATTTCTAAGGTATTTCCCACCCGTTCACATACTGTTTCAGCACAAGGCGGTATCAATGCTGCTCTTGGTAATACCGATGGTCATGATGATTGGCGCTGGCATATGTATGATACCGTCATGGGTTCTGACTTTTTAGGCGACCAAGACGCAATAGAATATATGTGTAAGGTGGCTCCGCAAAATATCTATGAATTAGAACACATGGGTCTGCCATTTTCTCGTAATAACGATGGCCGAATTTATCAGCGTGCATTCGGTGGCGCGACGCGTAATTATGGTCAAGAACAAGCACATCGTACGTGCTGTGCAGCGGATCGTACTGGACATGCAATGTTGCATGCGTTGTATCAAAAAAATCTTGCTGCGAAAGCCAAATTTTTTAATGAATGGTTTGCCATTGATTTAGTGAAAACAGAAAAAGGCATTGCTGGTGTCATTGCAATGTGCATTGAAACAGGTGAAGTTTGTTTTATCAAAGCGCGTGCCACCATTCTGGCAACCGGCGGCGCTGGTCGTATTTTCCAATCAACCACGAATGCGCACATTAACACAGGCGATGGCTTTGGTATGGTGTTGCGTGCTGGTCTGCCTTTGCAAGATATGGAATTTTGGCAGTTTCACCCAACCGGCATTTACGGCGCAGGCGTGCTAGTGACGGAAGGAAGTCGTGGTGAAGGTGGTTATTTAATTAATAAAGATGGCGAGCGTTACATGGAACGTTATGCGCCACATTTGAAAGATTTATCTTGTCGTGATGTGGTTGCGCGTTCATCGATGATTGAAATTCGCGAAGGTCGTGGCGCTGGTCCGAAAAATGATTATGTGTTATTGAAGTTGGATCATCTGGGTGAAGAAGTTATTAATAAACGATTACCGGGTATTCGTGATTTAGCTATTACTTTTGCGGGCATTGATCCAATCAAGGATCCAATTCCTGTGGTTCCAACGTGTCATTACATCATGGGTGGAATTCCAACTAATATTCATGCGCAAGTGCTAACTGTAAAAAATGGTAGCGATCATATTGTTGAAGGTCTCTATGCAGCAGGTGAGTGTGCGTGTGTCTCTGTGCATGGTGCAAATCGTTTGGGCGCTAATTCATTGCTAGATTTAGTTGTGTTTGGTCGTGCTGCAGGCATACACATTCAACAAAGTGTACGTGAAGGTTTAGGATTCCGTGAGCCAACGCAATCTGATTTAGATGCTGCAATGGCACGCTTGGAGCGCTGGAATCACAATGAAAAAGGCGAAAGCGTTGAAGAAATTCGTTCTGCATTGCAAAAAGTGATGCAAGATGATTTCGGTGTTTTCCGTACAGCAGAACATATGCGTGATGGCTTTAAAAAATTAGAAGATTTACAAAAACGCTTGAAGCATGCAGCGATTAAAGATAAAAGCAAATGTTTCAATACCAGTCGTATTGAAGCACTTGAATTAGATAATTTGATGGAAACAGCGCTTGCAACAGCTTATTTAGCGAATGAACGCACCGAAAGTCGTGGTGCGCATGCACGTTTTGATTATCCAGAACGCGATGATCAACATTGGTTGAAGCATTCAGTGTATTTTGCTGATGGTCAAATTGCATTCCGTCCTATTAACATGAAACCGCTTGAAGTGAAGCCAATTGAACTTCAAGCCAGAGAGCAATAAGGGGTTTTCTCATGCGTTTTTCAATTTATCGCTATAACCCAGAAACCGACCAAAAACCCTATATGCAGGAATTTGATCTGGATGTTGTAAAGCATAATTGTTTTATGGTGCTCGATGCTATCATCGCAATCAAAAACACGATGGATGATACGCTCACATTTCGTCGTTCATGTCGGGAAGGCGTTTGCGGTTCCGATGGTATGAATATGAATGGTAAAAATGGGTTGGCGTGCACAACACAATTATCTACTTTAAAAGAACCTATTGTGATTCGTCCATTACCAGGGTTGCCCATTGTGCGAGACTTGGTTGTGGATATGACCCAGTTTTATAAACAATTTGAAAAAGTAAAACCGTATTTACAAAATGATGAGCCCGTCCCAGCAAAAGAACGTCTTCAATCGCCTGAAGAGCGTGCAAAATTAGACGGTCTTTATGAATGTATACTTTGTGCTTGTTGTTCGACCGCGTGTCCATCATTCTGGTGGAACCCAGATAAATTCATTGGTCCGGCGGGTCTCTTGCAGGCTTATCGTTTTATTATCGATAGTCGTGATACCGCAACCGAAGCACGTTTAGCCGATTTAACTGATCCTTTCAGCGTATTCCGCTGCCGAGGTATTATGAATTGCGTGGATGTATGTCCTAAAGGTTTAAATCCAACTAAAGCAATTAATCATATAAAAAATAAGATGTTAGAAGACGCGGTGTAAATTTCTCACCGACACCGTCATTGCGAGCGAAGCGAAGCAATCTAGGATTTTTATAGTAGTACTGGATTGTTTCGCTTCGCTCGCAATGACGTTAATGACAGTGTAAAGATAGTCTTTTTAGGTATAAAATAAAGATAAAACAATTAAATGGTCAATCTCAATGAAAACAAAACAGCAACGCTCAATGCAAGAACTATGGAACGATTCCTACCTTAGTGGTGGAAATGATGCTTATCTCGAAGGGTTATATGAAACTTATCTGAGAAATCCAGAAGAGCTTTCAGCGGAATGGCAACAATTTTTCAACCAACTCGCCAGCTCTTCTAACGATGTGCCTCACTCAGCAGTTCGTAATGAATTTTTACAGATTGCACGACAACCAAAAACGGTGGCAGTGCAAGGAGCGATAAGTGCCGGGCGTGAGCGCCAACAAGAAAAAGTCATTGATTTAATTACCGCCTATCGCAGTTTTGGCCATTTACGCGCGAATATCGATCCGCTCGGTTTATACAAAGGCGGAACCAATCCAACACTCGATTTAAATTATTATGGTTTTAGTAATTCAGATTTAAATACCGTATTTGATATTGATTCTTTTCATAGTTTGGGTAAGACCAAAGCCACGTTAGGCGAACTTCATCAAGCGTTGAAAAATACCTATTGCAGTACCATTGGTATTGAATACATGCATATTTCACATTTAGAAGAAGTGGCCTGGCTGCAAAAACGAATGGAAGAGCAGTGGGTAAAATTCTCGCCGTCCAAAGAAGAAAAATTACGTACATTAGACCGATTGGTTGTTGCGGATGGTCTGGAAAAATATATCGGTTTTAAATATGTAGGACAAAAACGTTTCTCACTGGAAGGAGGCGATAGCTTAATCCCAATGCTGGATACGATTGTCGCGCGCGGCGCTGAAAATGGCATTAAAGAAATCGTGATCGGCATGGCGCATCGTGGCCGTCTAAACGTGTTGGTGAATGTATTAGGTAAAGAACCTGCAGAAGTTTTCGCGGGTTTTGAAGGTAAGGGAATCAAGAAGACGTCATCTGGCGACGTAAAATATCACATGGGCTATTCATCCGACGTGAATACGCCAAAGGGCCCAGTCCATCTTGCATTAGCTTTCAATCCATCCCATTTAGAAATTGTTTCGCCAGTCGTGCAAGGTTCCGTACGTTCCAGACAACGACGACGTAAAGATACATCACAAAAGTTAGTTATGCCTATCCAGATTCACGGTGACGCTGCGTTTTCCGGACAAGGTGTGGTGATGGAAACATTCAACATGTCGCAAGCTCGCTGGTTTACGGTGGGTGGCTCTATTCATATTGTCATCAATAACCAGGTTGGTTTTACGATTAGCAATCCTAAAGATGCGCGCTCAGGTTTATATTGCACGGATGTTTCTAAAATGATTGAAGCACCCATTTTGCATGTGAATGCAAATGATCCTGAAGCGATTTTATTTGTTGCTAAGTTGGCTGTTGATTATCGGGCATTATTCAAAAAAGATATTGTGATCGATATGGTTTGTTATCGACGTCATGGTCACAATGAAGCAGATGAACCTTCTGCAACCCAGCCTCTCATGTATAAAGTAATTAAATCGCTTCCAGTAACCAGCGCAATTTATGCAGATAAATTGGTGAAAGAAGGTATTATTGATAAAAGCACAGAACAAAAACTGGCAGAAGACTATCGCAATAAATTAGATGTAGGCAAGAGTGTTGTTGATGTCATCAAGACAGATTCTGCTTATGAATATGCTAAATCATGGGCGCCTTTTATCGGCACAGAGTGGACGGATAAAACAAAAACGGCCGTGCCTTTGAAAAAACTCAAAGAACTTGCTCAGCAAATGGAAAAATATCCTGATGGATTTGTGCTACAACCCCAGGTGAAAAAAATGATGGAAGCTCGCCAAAAAATGACAGCGGGTGAGTTGCCGCTTAATTGGGGTTATGCAGAAATATTGGCGTATGCAACGTTATTAGATCAAGGCTATCCAATTCGTTTCTGTGGACAGGATGCCTGCCGTGGTACTTTTGCGCATCGTCATGCTGTTTTACATGATCAAAATACGGATGAGATTTATATTCCACTGAGTCATGTCTCTCCCAACCAAGTACAAATTAATATTATCGATTCTTTATTATCTGAAGAAGCCGTTTTAGCATTCGAGTATGGTTATGCATCTGCTGAGCCAAATAATTTAGTGATTTGGGAAGCGCAGTTTGGTGATTTTGCGAATGGCGCACAGGTGGTGTTCGATCAATTTCTCAGTTCCGGCGAACAAAAATGGGGACGCTTGTGTGGTCTCGTGGTTTTCTTGCCGCATGGTTACGAAGGTCAAGGTCCAGAACATTCATCAGCTCGTTTAGAACGTTATTTACAACTTTGCGCACAACATAATATGCAAGTGTGTGTACCGACTACGCCCGCGCAAACGTTCCATATGATACGTCGTCAAATGGTACGTCCTTATCGCAAACCACTCATTGTGATGACACCAAAAAGTTTGCTACGTAATCCGCTGGCAGTTTCGTCATTAGAAGATTTATCAAATGGCGAATTCCAATTAGTTATTCCAGAAATTGATGACATAAAAAATGCTGATCGCGTGGTGATTTGTTGCGGCAAAGTTTACTATGATTTGTTAGAAAAACGTCGTGCCAATAACATCAATAATGTTGCGATCATTCGAGTAGAACAATTATATCCATTCCCGGAAGAAAAATTTAAAGAAGTTTTAGCGCCATATAAAAATGCGAAAAATATTATCTGGTGCCAGGAAGAACCGATGAATCAAGGTGCTTGGTATAGTATTCAACATCATTTAGCAGCATGTTTGGCTACCAATCAGCAATTAAGTTATGCAGGACGCGCAGCATCTGCTTCTCCGGCAGTGGGTTATGCATCTGTGCATTTGCAAGAACAAGAAGAGTTGGTAATGCAAGCTTTAACAAAATAACGAATAGGTAATAATTAAAAGGAAACACTCATGACGATCGAAGTAAAAGTTCCTATGTTGCCGGAATCCATTGCGGATGCGACGGTAGCAACATGGCATAAAAAACCAGGAGATGCTGTTTCACGTGACGAAAATCTAGTTGATCTGGAAACAGATAAAGTCATGCTGGAAGTACCGGCACCTGCGGATGGAATTTTGAAGGAAATTTTAAAGCCGAATGGACAAACTGTTAAGGCGAATGAGATCGTCGCAATCATTGAAGCGGGTGGTGTTGCAACAGCCAAGACAACGGAACCCTCACCAAAAGCAGCAGAAAAACCAACAGATTCTGCTGCAGCTGCAGCGACATTAAGTCCTTCTGCGCGTCGAGCAGTGGCAGAGCATGATGTCGATGTGTCACAAGTCAAAGGCACTGGCAAAGGTGGACGTGTCACAAAAGAAAATGTGATTCAAGCGGTAAGTGGTAAAGCAGAAGCACCTGTTGCAGCTGCAGTCGTCACTACCGGTGGCCGTACAGAAAAACGTGTTCCCATGACACGCATGCGCGCACGCATCGCTGAACGTTTACTCGAAGTGACCCAAAACACAGCGATGTTGACAACGTTCAACGAAATTAATTTGCAACAAGTCATGGATCTGCGTAATCGTTACAAAGACAAATTTGAGAAAGCACATAATACTCGTTTAGGCTTCATGTCATTTTTCGTCAAAGCTGCAGTTGAAGCATTAAAACGAAATCCAACTGTCAATGCATCAATCGATGGCAATGATATTGTGTATCATGGTTATTTTGATATTGGTGTCGCGGTTTCCACAGACAGAGGATTAGTCGTTCCAATTTTGCGTGATGCAGACCAAATGAGCATGGCTGAGATTGAAGCCAAAATTGTCGAATACGCAACGAAAGCACGTAATGGCAAATTGACTCTGGAAGAAATGCAAGGCGGCACATTTACCATCACCAATGGCGGCGTGTTTGGTTCATTGCTTTCAACACCTATTTTAAATTCGCCCCAAAGCGCAATTTTAGGCATGCATAAAATCGATCAGCGTCCGGTCGTGGAAAATGGCCAAATTGTCATTCGACCGATGATGTATGTGGCAATGTCTTATGATCACCGCATTATTGATGGCAAAGACTCAGTTACATTTTTGGTTACTATCAAAGAGTTACTCGAAGATCCAGCTCGTCTGTTGCTTGAGGTTTAATTCTGAATTAGTATTTGCGCATCTTTTTTTAAAATTTTTTAAAAAGGGGCACGGTAACCCGTGCCTGTCTTTACAGGTTTGACCAATCTAATAAGCAGGAAAATGAAATGAACTTACATGAATATCAAGCAAAGCAATTGCTCGCACAGTACGGCTTACCAGTTTCACAAGGTGAAATCGCCAGAAACGTAGATGAAGTAAATCATATCGCCAATAACATGAATATCAAGCGTTGGGTTGTGAAAGCTCAAGTGCATGCGGGTGGTCGTGGTAAAGCAGGTGGCGTGAAAATTGTTTCAACTAAAGAAGAATTAGTGAAAGCCGCGCAAGATATGTTGGGCACCCGACTGGTGACTTATCAAACGAATGCGGATGGCCAACCCGTTAATCAGGTTTTAATTGAAGAACCTTGTGATATTGCGCGTGAACTTTATTTAGGTGCAGTGATCGATCGTTCCAAGCAGCGTGTTGTTTTCATGGCGTCGACTGAGGGCGGTGTTGAAATTGAAAAAGTAGCGCATGAAACACCAGAAAAAATCTTGACGGCAGTGGTTGATCCATTGGTCGGTATGCAACCTTATCAAGCGCGCGAATTAAGTTTTGCATTAGGTTTGTCGGGTGATCAAATCAAGCAATTCACAAAAATTTTGCTTGGCTTGTCAAAAATGTTTGAAGAAAAAGATTTAAGTTTATTAGAAATTAATCCACTGGTTGTGACGAAGCAAGGTGATTTACTTTGTTTGGATGGCAAAATTAATATTGATGATAACGCTCTCTATCGACAACCTGAAGTGCGTGCAATGCGTGATACTGCGCAAGAAGATGAACGCGAAAATCGCGCGCGTGATTGGGAACTGAATTACATTGCACTCGATGGCAATATTGGCTGCATGGTGAATGGCGCGGGTTTGGCGATGGCAACTATGGATTTGGTTAAATTGCAGGGCGGCAATCCAGCGAATTTCTTGGATGTCGGTGGCGGTGCAACAAAAGAACGCGTGACTGAAGCATTTAAAATTATTCTGTCTGATCAAAATGTCAAAGCGATTTTGGTTAATATTTTCGGTGGAATCGTGCGTTGCGATTTAATTGCTGACGGTATTATCGGCGCAGTCGCAGAAGTCGGAACCAATCTTCCGGTGGTTGTGCGATTGGAAGGTAACAATGCTGAATTAGGCGCGAAAAAATTAAGTCAAAGCGGTCTTAATATTATTGCTGCGGAAAGTTTTACTGATGCAGCGAAAAAAGTCGTGCAAGCTGCAACAACTACTGCGTAAATAATTTATTGAGGTTTCAGAGAATTTTATGAGTATATTAATTAACAAAAATACCAAAGTGATTTGCCAGGGCTTTACAGGAAAACAAGGAACATTTCACTCTGAGCAAGCGATTGCTTACGGAACCAAAATGGTCGGCGGTGTGACGCCAGACAAAGGTGGCCAAACTCATTTGGGCTTGCCTGTTTTTAACACGGTAAGAGAAGCGTACAAAGCAACGAAAGCGGATGCTTCCGTTATTTATGTGCCGGCACCATTTTGCAAAGATTCGATTATTGAAGCAGTGGAAGGCGGCATCAAATTAATTATTTGTATCACTGAAGGCATTCCAACTTTAGATATGCTGGATGTGAAAGCATTTATGGCAAACCATCCTGGCGTTCGTTTAGTTGGTCCAAACTGCCCAGGCGTGATTACGCCAGGCGAATGTAAAATCGGTATTATGCCAGGGCATATTCACATGCCAGGTAAAGTCGGTATCGTGTCACGCTCTGGTACATTGACGTATGAAGCCGTGAAACAAACGACCGAATTAGGTTTGGGTCAAAGTACTTGCGTTGGTATTGGTGGTGATCCAATCCCAGGCACCAACTTTATTGATGTACTTGCATTATTCGAAAAAGATCCACAAACCGAAATTATCGTGATGGTGGGTGAAATTGGTGGAACAGCTGAGGATGAAGCAGCAGAGTACATCAAGAAGCATGTTACGAAACCAGTTGTTTCATACATTGCGGGTGTTACGGCACCAGAAGGCAAGCGTATGGGCCATGCCGGCGCGATTATTGCAGGTGGTAAAGGAACTGCAGCAGAAAAATTTGCGACGCTTGAAGCGGCGGGTGTGACTACTGTGCGTTCGCCTGCGGAAATTGGTAAGGCTGTTCTGAAAGTGTTGCAAACAGCAAAAGCATAATAATATCTGCCTTTGTATAGGCTTTGTCATCCCCGCGAAGGCGGGGATCCATTTAGATAGATTCCCGCCTTCGCGGGAATGACATCTTTAGAGAAGGATGCCTCTCTTTTATGTTAGACCCAAAACTGATTCGTCAAGAAATCGATTTTGTCGCAGAGCAAATGCAGCGCCGTGGGGTTACTATAAACGCCGCACATTTGACTGCATTAGAAGAGCAACGCAAGGAATTGCAAACTAAAATTCAAGAATTGCAAAATGAGCGTAATACCAATGCGAAAGCAGTCGGTCAAGCGAAAGCAAAAGGTGAAAACGTAGAAAATTTATTGCAGCAAGTGAAAGATTTAGGTGACAAGCTCAAATCATCTGAAGATGAATTTGCAAAAATTCAAGATGAATTACATCAACTGCTTGCTGTTATTCCCAATATTCCACATGAGTCTGTTCCATTTGGTAAAGGTGAAGAAGATAATCAAGTTGTGCGGACCTGGGGAGAGCCAACGCAATTTAATTTCACGCCAAAAGATCATGTCGATTTAGGTGCAAAATTAGGAATGGATTTTACCACTGCGTCAAAAATATCTGGTGCACGATTTGTGGTATTGCATAATAAGCTTGCTCGCTTACAACGCGCGCTGGCTCAGTTTATGTTGGATTTACATACCAAGGAACATGGTTACAAAGAAATTTCTGTTCCCTATATTGTGAATGCCGATTCGTTATATGGCACGGGGCAATTGCCAAAATTGAAAGATGATTTATTTACTATTCCGCGCGATGGTGAGAATTTTTATTTAATTCCCACAGCGGAAGTTCCTGTGACAAATACAATACGCGATGAAATTATAGAGGCAGATCAATTGCCATTAAAATTCACGTGTCACTCGGCATGTTTTCGTAGCGAAGCGGGTTCGTATGGGAAAGATACGCGCGGTATGATTCGTCAGCATCAATTTGAAAAAGTAGAGTTGGTGCAAGTCGTACATCCAGAAAAATCATATGAAGCACTTGAAGAATTAACTCGCCATGCAGAAACTGTATTACAGAAATTAGAACTGCCTTATCGTGTTGTTGTGCTATGCACAGCGGATATTGGTTTCTATGCAGCAAAAACGTATGACTTGGAAGTCTGGTTACCTGGTCAACAACGTTATCGTGAGATTTCTTCTTGCAGCAACACAGAAGCATTTCAAGCACGTCGCATGAAAGCACGTTTTCGTGATGCAAAAACGGGTAAGCCAGAATTAGTGCATACCTTAAATGGATCCGCACTGGCGGTGGGACGTACGCTGGTTGCTGTTTTGGAAAATTATCAGGATGAGCAAGGTAGAATTCATATTCCGAAGGCATTACAGCCGTATATGGATGGTCTGACGATTATTGAGTAATAGTGCCGTCCTGAACAACGCGGTGTCATCCAGAGCAACTCGCGTGTCATCCCGAGCGCAAGCGAAGGATCTCCTAATATCAGGAGATCCTTCACTTCGTTCAGGATGACACGTATTTACATCTGATTACCTGATTTTATATCACTATCCAGCACCAGGCTTTCAAATCCCTTATCCATATTGACAATCAGCAACGCATTACTGAGTTTATAAAACATCACACACTTCTCTTTAGCATTATTCCAATGCTGCCAGGTGACACAGACTTTGCCGTCGGCGTTTACTTTCCAGGTGCCTTGATCGTTGATCGGGCCGTCTTCTGGTTTATTTGCAAACTTACCGGTGGTTTTGCCATCTTTGCTAAAATAACCAGTAAAACTATCAGAAATCACTTTGCCATCGAGTGTGGCAGCGGAAATAGTAGTAATGGTTTTATCGGAAAATTCAGCAGTGGCTGCTGATTTATTCATGGGAGACAAAGTAGCAGCTAAACTAATTGATGTTAAAGATAGAAATAAAATGGGTAACGAAATAAGTTTTTTCATAGCGGCCCCTCCTTGGGAAATATTTGGTCATTTAAATCATAACATTGCATAACAAAATTGCCTATACTTTCGCTAATTCCGTATTGCGAGCATCCATGCTTCACCTTTTAATTAAATTGAATAGCTAGAGGGACTGGTGCAGCACCTGTAGGCATTTGTATATCGAAAACGTCAGGTACTTTACTAGCTTTGAAATGACCAGGTTGGTAGCCATTTTTTGTTTCTTTTGGATTTGCTAAATATTTTTCAATTAATGGCCGCAACCCACTTATTTTTGCGGAATATTCTTTTGCTAATACTTGAGCTAATTCTTGTTTTTCCGCTGCATTTGCATCTGTTATACCATCTATGTTTAATTTCACTAACAGAGCATCGTGGTATTCTTTGAATTCACTAATTATGTTTTTTAAAATTTGATTATTTTTATTATACGGTTCGGCTAAGTTAGCTATATATAATTTTGAAAGTTGGTTTGGACTTAAAACACCGTCACCACGTGCTTTTAAATATGCAGCTACCTCTAAACGTTCATAGAAATAACCATGTAAAAAAACAGGATCCTTAGGATAATCATAAGTGAAAGGGCATTGCATCATTTCGGGTATTTCAAATCGGGAACTGAGCTTCTGCTTTAAGAGCCCGAGAGGCGTTTGCTTCTTTGGCAGTAATCCAGAAATATCTTGCAGCTTTGGGCTAGGAGGAGAAACAATAGGAGGAGAAGCAACCGGTCCTGCTGGCGCTGCTCTTCTTGCACCAAGACAAAGATCTATTCCACCTCCCACAAGCGAGCCTACTACAGTACATCCAATGAGCTCAATCAAAGGAGGAATCACAATGGCCAGGGAAGGATAAGCAGTTAAAGAGAGTGCAGTAGCAATAGCAGCTCCTACCGGCGGAAAAAATATCAGAAGCGCCG
Organism: uncultured Coxiellaceae bacterium; assembly: GCA_964489265.1. Taxonomy (GTDB): domain Bacteria; phylum Pseudomonadota; class Gammaproteobacteria; order DSM-16500; family DSM-16500; genus CAYRUP01. The sequence goes on along the minus strand of CAZAXX010000026.1, from coordinate 2,364 downwards.
CTGCCACACATACGCCAACTAATCCTCCTATCAGAACACCCCACGACATATTCTCAACTATGCTCCTGCCAGGTCTTCTACCTCTTTGCGGTCGGGCAGCGTAATTATTTCGGAGAGGAGGACGAATTAATGGTTGTTGTAAGTCATGCACTTTTTCTTCTTTGTTTTCAACTAAATTGGGTTCTGCGAGTTTAGGTGTTAACCTGTTAACAATCTGTAAAATAGCCGGTTTTTTATTTAAAATAGATCGAATCTTAGGGTCATTAAATTCATTCAGGATGCGGCGTAATTGGCCAATTTCACTCATAGTAAGTTCTTTAGCTTGGTCTTCGTTTGCTAACTCATATAATTCATCAATTGAATTAAGAGCAGCAAAAAATGCCATTTGTTCTTGTTCGGATAAGACAATTGCTAAGAGTTGATTATATTCATCACGCAAGCGCTTGATATCTTTTCTGGATAAAGCCATTTACATCCTCTTTCTGTATTTTCTTTTAACGAATCGAGCATGCTAGCGCAGCATGCTTAAGACAATATTAAGATGGTGCGCTATTTAGACAAAACCGCCATAGTCAATCGATTAATTGAAATCAATTGCCGATTTTCATTAGTGATTTCAATACTCCAGACTTGGGTCGAGCGACCCAAATGATACGCCTTGGCGGTACCTAGCACGAAACCCTCACGTATCGATCGAATATGATTGGTATTGATATCAAGCCCAACGCAATATTGCGTGCTTTGATCGACACAACAATTTGCCGCAGTGCTGCCAACGGATTCTGCTAGCACGCAAGAAGCACCGCCATGCATGATACCAGCTGGTTGTAATGTTCGATGATCAACAGGCATGCGAGCGACAAGAAAGTCGTCACCAATTTCAACGAATTCAATACCAAGATAATCGATCATGGTATTTTTTCCTCGAGCCTGCAGTAGATCGAGGGTGAGATCATATTTCCAAATTTTCATATATTATTTTCCTAATTGTTGCGAAAACCTATAAAGCACTATAGAATACGCGCCCTTTTTCTCAAAAGATGATTCTAGGATTTTTCACCAATGCACACTTTCTGCGGGTTCGATTTTGGCACGAGTAATTCTACTATTGGTATTTATCGTAATGATAACTGTCAATTGGTTCCTCTTGAAGGGGGTAAACCAACAATTCGTTCAGCTATTTTTTGTGATAATGAAATTAAAGAATGGGTTTTTGGTCAGGAAGGAATTAATAATTATCTGGAAGGAGCGCCAGGCAGATTAATGATGTCGCTAAAAACAGTGCTGGGTTCTTCTTTAATGGATGATGAAACGCTTATTTTTAATGAATTTATTCCGTATACAAAAGTGTTAAGTAATTTTGTTCGAAATATTAAAAAACTCGCTGAAAAAGCAGCTGGAATGGAATTGACGCATGCTGTATTAGGCCGTCCCGTACATTTTCATGATCATGATATTGATAAAGATCGTTATGCAGAAGAAACATTAGAAAAAATTGCGCGTGATGTGGGTTTTAAAGAAGTGACATTTCAATATGAACCGATTGCTGCTGCAATGACGTATGAAATGTCGATTAAAACAGAACAGCTCGCATTGATTATTGATATGGGTGGTGGAACCTCGGATTTTACAATCATCCGTTTGCATCCTAATGCGAAATCAGCAGATCGATCGCAAGATGTTTTAGCAAATTGCGGTATTCACATTGCAGGAACTGACTTCGATCAACGTTTAAGTTTGCAAACAGTGATGCCATTACTCGGAATGGGAAGCATGCTGCGCGGCTCGAGTAGCACGCTTGAAGTTCCTTCGATGTTTT
>CAZAXX010000026.1:0-535 GCA_964489265.1 uncultured Coxiellaceae bacterium | reverse complement strand
GCTAAATAATTTATATAGCGCAGCTACACTCGCGCAAATTAAATCAATTCAAACTGTCGCATTTGAAAAACAATTATTGTCACGTTTGTTGCGTGTTTTGCAATTGAGAGCCGGACATCATATTTTGGATGCAGTTGAAACGAGCAAACAAAACTTGAGTGACAAAATCCAAGTTGAGTTAGATCTTGCGTTTATTGAAGATGAGTTAAATGCGGTGATTACCCGCGATGTTTTGAATAATGTTATCGCTGAACATTTGCAACGAATTATCGATAAAATTAATGAAACCGTCCGAGTAGCTGGTGTTAAACCAGCTGATATTAACGCGATCTTTTACACGGGTGGCTCAACTAAAATCCCAGTGATTCGAGAGAAAATTAATGCGCTGTTTCCCGCAGCGGAGATTGTGCAAGGCGATGCGTTTGGGAGTGTGGGTCTAGGGCTGACAATTGATGCACTGAGGAAATATGGATAGGAACTATTGTCATCGCGGAATTTAGCGCTGCTTAGCGAGCGTTTTTTGCTCGCTTAGCAG
>CAZAXX010000025.1:2799-29409 GCA_964489265.1 uncultured Coxiellaceae bacterium | reverse complement strand
CCAGCGATGCTAATTAAAAAATAAATAAAAAATGTGCCACTTGCGCCGAGTAATTGTACGAGTGTTAAAAAGGTCAGAGCCACAAACATATTGCTGCCCCAATTGGCTGCTGTAGCGAGACTTGAGCCGAGGCCACGTACTTTGAGTGGATATATTTCTGCAATCATTAACCACATAATGGGACCTAAACTAAATGCAAAACAGGCGATGTAGAGCAGCATGCTGGTCATGGCGGTCCATTTGAGTAATGCAGAATGTGCAGGATAACGGAAGGCAAAACTCAACACGAATAAACTAAGTCCCATGCCGGCTAAACCAATTAATAAGAGAGGTCTTCGACCTAACGTATCAATCAAAGGTAATGCCATTATCGTAAAAAGCACAAACACAATGCCAATACCCATTGTGGCAAAAATTGCAGTACTGGCGGTTTCAAAGCCAGCCATTTTAAAAATGGTGGGCGCATAATAGATAATCGTATTGATGCCCGTGACTTGTTGCAAAATCGCAAGACCAATTCCAATGACTAGTGTTGAGCGAATGAACGGTGAAAATAAGATGCGCCAATTGCCGGATTGTTGATTTGCACTTTTTCGTATTTGAGATAATTCTTTTACCGCCGTTTTTTTGTTGTTATGAATTCGCATCAAAATATATAACGCTTCTGTTGTTTGACCTTTCATAGCAAGGAAGCGTGGACTATCCGGTAATTTAAGTAATCCTAAAAAAAATACGACAGCAGGAAAAACACCTGCCAGAAACATCCAGCGCCATGCACCAAACGGTGCAAAGGCATAATCCACAATATAGGAGAGCAGGATGCCGAGCGTCACTGCTAGTTGATTTAAGGAAACCAACGCGCCGCGATATTTTGCGGGAGAAATTTCTGAAATATAAAGTGGCGCAGCATACGATGCGATACCAATCGCAATACCTACAATAATTCGGCCTATAATAATGAGAGTAATGGTGTTGCCAATTGCTGTTGCGAGTGTACCTAAAATAAAAATGATGGCATCTAATATTAACAAGCGCTTACGTCCTATTTTATCTGCCAAGTGCCCACTGGATAAAGCACCCAGTAACGCACCGAACAGGACGGCACTCACAACTAACCCATTGATTTGTGGTGATAATTTAAATTCATCATTAATAAACAGAATCGCACCGGAGACCACACCGGTATCGTAGCCAAATAAAATTCCTGCGATGGCTGCGATAACTGCAATGAAAATAAAAAATTTATTTTGTTTCGAATTGACATCTTCCATGTAATTCCCTTTTATTGCAAAATTCGAGGCAAGAATTATGAGCCAAGCGAGTGTGCAAAGCAAAGTGTTTTGGGTTCAAAATTCGATAAGAGTGTTATACTTAAAAGATAGCAACGAGTACCAGGTGAGTTATGACAATCGATGATGAAAATAAAATAGATCACGATGAGGACGATAGTCAAAGTGGCGAAAGTGGCCAAGGTGGTCAAACGGGTCAAGGTGGCCAAGGTGGCGTCGCGGGTGAGATTCGCTTTCGTTATAAAGACGCGATGTCGATTGAACCGCGCGATGATGCACTACCGCTCACGGAACTTAATCGTTTATTAGCAGTTCATAAAGATTTACACAAAGCCTACGTCGATAAACAAAAATTAACGCGCAAAGAACGAAAAATTTTGAAAGAAGGACGCGCCAGTTTAACATCGCGTCAAGATATTGGTTTGGGTCGCGGCCGTGGCGGTGGTGGTGGACGTTCGAATTATAAAAAACATCCGATTAGCGATAAAGCCCAATTCAGTGGTGTCGATCGACAAATATCTGCAATACCCACACAAAATAGAGCTGATACCAATGAACAACAACGAACTGATCTTGAAAACCGACTCGAGTTACGTCATCAAAATGTACCTAAATTTAATCCTAAACCACGGCCATTTTAATTATGTCTTCGCTTGCTGATGCTATCATTGAAGAAAACACAACTGCAGTGAGAGAAATGCTGCAATATGGCGCGCCTGTTTATGAAATTGATGAGTATGGCTTCACGCCGCTCATAGAAGCTGCGATTGCTGATAATCTTGAAATTGCCAAATTACTTATTCAACATGGCGCTCAAACCAATCAACAAGATATGTTGGGTGGAACCGCACTCCATTGGGCAACAGAAAATAATAATTTTAAAATGTGTCAACTCTTGCTGGAACATCGTGCCAATCCCAACGCCTATAATTTTGCGGGACAACCGGCTTTAGTGATGCCTGTCTTGCGGCAGCAGCAAGAAACCAAAAAATTATTAATTAACCACGGTGCAGATTTGGTTTTTGCACAAGATTATATTAATACGAAAACATTGGGTCATATGTTTGAGTTGGTGGGCACAGCAAATATTGTCGATCCAAAAAATAATTTTGTCGAAGTTGATTTCGAGGGATTTATACTTGAAGTGAGCCTTGGTTTGATTGCAGATTCTCTCTCGCAATTTGCTAATCATTTTGCTGCAAGAAAGTTGCGTCGTTACCATCATTTAATGGAAATCATTGTTGAATCCATTGCACGTGCAACACGCTTGATAAAGTATCAGCAATATCGAATTAATGTTCAAAAACATCAAGCAGAAATTAAATCGCTGATTCAGCAAGAACCTTTGATCATTCCAGTGGGTTATGAAGGACATGCGATTACATTTATTAAATTCGGCAATATTTTAGTGAAATGCGATCGTCGTGAAGACAGTCGCATGTATGATAATGTCATGGTTTATCGTGTGCAGCGCACTGCTGTTTTCAACATGAAACTCATTCAAACATTATTATATGAAAAATTATCTGATGAATTTGTCAATCATGATTTGCCAGAAATATTGGAATTGATACCAATTACAGAATTAAAAGTGACGGCTCAAATCAGTGGCAATTGTTCCTGGGCGAATGTGGAAGCGTGTATTCCAGCTATATTTTTTCTGTTGTTTAGTCAGAGTAAAGATTTTGAAGAAAACATTGTGCGTTATAAAAATCTTTCCTTAAATCTTTTTAATCAATGGCGTGAGTGGAATAAAGATCGTTCCTTATATTTTTGCATTGAAAATTTTAAGCATGCTGATCGTCTTAGAAAAGCTTGTAAAGCGGAAATTTTAGCGGCTATTCTGTTTCAATGTTGTGGTGGTGATACGGCGATTGATAATGAGCGTGCCGATGCTATTTTGTCTGTTCTTGCGGATCCGCAGTATGAGCATGTACTCAGAAATTATGTTCGATCTTATTGTTATGAAGATGCGGGCGAAGAAGGCCAGCATTTTTTACGGATGTTGCGGAATCATGGGTTTAAAGTTTAATATTGTCATTCAAAAAGTTGTCATCCTGAGAGTGCTTTTTGCTCGAAGGATCTCCTTATATTTATTGGGAGATCCTTCACTTCGTTCAGGATTGTATAGGTTAGGTAATTCGTTGACAGGATGAGTGACTATTCCCGCAATATTCTTAACTTCTGCTTAGAAATCCTTCCCACACAGGGGGAAGGTGCCCGAAGGGCGGATGGGGGAATCAAATAAATATGCAAGATAATATCGCATTAAAAGATAAATAAAGTGTTACAAGATATATGGGTGCATTGTTTTTGATTCCCCCATCCGCCCGTTGGGCACCTTCCCCCTGTGGGGGAAGGATTTCAAGGGCACACCAATTCTGTCAGCGAAATATCTAACATCTACAAGGATGACAAAAAATCCCGTTATAAGTCGCTATAATAATCGTATCTATAAATATTTATCTTTCATTTAATTCATCTCGGGTAAAATGTTTGCCAGTATTAACATAGCTTAGTTTTTCCATAAGCCGTGAATAACTTGAAGCATTTAACTCACCTTTAATATATTCAATTAACCACTTTCGAAACGCCGTATTTAATGTCTCATTTTTATGATGGGCTTTTTCGCGAGCCAGTTTAATGAGATGGGCATCAGCGCTTAAGGTGATATTTTTTAACATAATGGTTACCTTTGGTTACTGTGTTAAGTACAAGGACGCTGTCAAGGACCTTTATTTTCAATCGCAAGCGTCGCGTTATTCGTCAGTAACTTCGGTACACTCGTAACTGCACTACTGAACGTAAGTAACCCACTCATGATTGCGTCTTTTATACTGGGACTATGCAATTTTCTATAACATTCGGTGATTTGACCTAAGCGTCCCCATCTAATTCCTGTTGCCCCCCATTCAATCGGTCCATATTCCAAAATAGATTTCATTAAAGACTGTGCGGCATCCAGTTTTTGTTGGCGTGTATATTTCAATGTTGTGTCCGGTGTTGTATCGAGCTCTCGCTCGTAATGATAAGCTCGTGTGGTCGCATATAATAACGCTGTATAACATGGTTTATCTTTATGAGATTCAATTGTCACAAGTACCTGATCAAGCGTCCTATTATTAAAAAAACAATCGTGAATTTGTTTTTCATCGAAAGCTTGAATAAATGCAAAACTCTTGTTTGCACTCAACTCATCGGTTTCATTTACTTTTTGTTCTGGAGCTAATACCGAAATGAAATGATCCAAGTTAGAGAACTTTGTTGTATCTAAATAATTTTCTAAAAAAAGAACTACTTTTTTCGTATATTCAGGGTTACGTTTTTTATCATCATTTACATTATTATCTAGATTTTTAAGAAAAGCATTTAGCTGATCAAAATCATTTACGATAGTTGTAATCCAGTTTTCATCAAAAAAAGTGTTTAGAAAAGCATCCCATTTTCTTAATGCATCAGAGTCCAGTGCTGGTATAAAGTTCCAGGCACTTGACTGCCAATTATTATATGAGGGTTGGCCCATTCCATTAAAGACTTTACCTAACTCTGTTCCGCCAGTTATCGTTCGTTGTAGCCATTTGTCATTACCATTGAGATAAATTAATAATGGATGACAAATATCATCATCTATAAAACTTCGAGCTCCATAGTTCAGAAAACCACTTAACGTATAAGCATTACTAAATTTTTGTCTCAACCAATCTAACGTCAAAACATCAAAAAAAGCATATTGCATTTCATATCGATAGGTTTTTTCAGGCGAGCCTAAATAGCTAAATATGTTGCGAGGCCGAGATAAGCCTAGATGTTCTACTGCTTCTTGAAGCCACTCATGTCCGATATGATTAAAGAATGGTTCCCAATAGTGAAGCGGCAGTTCACTCAAGAAACCTCCCAAAAAAACCACGTCTGTTTTAAAATCTTCTAAATGACTTAGCCATTCAAAATCAAATTCCGTTACTAACTCACAAAGAAAGGGGCTTATGCTCTTACTAATTAAACGTTCTGTAATAGGATATATCGAATTTAAAGTGGCTTGTATGTTAGTTTTATTAGTTAGAAAATATTGTTTTAATTCTTCTTCCTCATCATCTAAAGCTAATTCATCAAATCTTTCCCAAAAAGCGTTTAACTTAAATTCAGGATCAGCTACATAGTGTGGTTTTGTTTTTGCTTTAGCTAAGGCTGTTGATGGTGATGCGTTTTCTGTTTTTGTAAAATTCTGAGACAATGTTCGATAGGCTTTATGCAGTTTTGCAAATTCTTGGGAGGCTTTTAAGTCACCTTGATTTTTATCGGGGTGCACAGCAAGCGCCAATTTTTTGTAGGCCGCTCGAATTTGCTCTTGAGTGGCTTTTTCTTCAACGTCCAATAGTTTAAGTGCTTCTGCGCGATTTAGACTCATAGTTAACTTCCCTTTTTTGAAAAAAGATTTCTGTGCTAAAGTAGCAGGGAAAATACAAAATCGGAACATCAAAATGAAACACTTTATAAATTTCTCTCTACTCGTACGCAATCGTAATTATGGATTCTTGTTCATCGGCCAGTTTATTTCATTCTTAGGCACCATGATCACGAGCGTTGCATTGCCATATCAAATTTATCATGAAACGCAATCTACGCTGATTGTCGGTTTGTTAGGTTTATTTCAGCTATTGCCAATACTTTTTACGGCGCTTTTGGGTGGAGTATTTGCAGATCGTTATCATCGGCGCATGTTGTTGCTCGTGACAGAATCCGTGTTGGGTATAGGTTCTTTATTGCTTGCTTACAATGCGACTTCAGTTACGCCGCATGTTGTCATTATTTTTGCGGTGGCAGTTTTAATGGCTGCAGTCAATGGCTTGCATCGTCCCGCGTTGGAAAGCATGACACAACAAGTTGTTAACAAAGCGGATTTTCCTGCTGTCAGTGCTTTAATGTCCTTTAAATACAGTGTTGCCATGATTGCTGGACCTGCGATTGGTGGTTTGATTATTTCGCACTTCGGGATTGTCACAACTTATTTGGTTGATGCAGGCACTTTTATCATTTCATTGTTTGCACTTTGCATGATGACACATATTCCAAAACCTGTGCGTCAAAAAGAAGATCTGTCGACGTTTTCGTCGATAAAGCAAGGTTTTAAGTACGCAGCATCACGTCAGGAATTAATCGGAACCTATATGGTTGATTTTGTCGCGATGATTTTTGGGATGCCTACGGCATTATTTCCCGCGATCGCACAAACGTTTGGTGGCGCAAAAACACTAGGATTATTGTATTCAGCGCCTGCTGTTGGCGCATTAGTGATCTCGTTCGTGAGTGGTTGGTCTACGCGTGTGAAACGACATGGTGCGGCTGTTGCTATCGCTGCTGGATTATGGGGAATTTCGATTATTTGTTTTGGTCTCATGCAGCAACTTTGGCTCGCTTTATTTTTTCTGGCGTTATCCGGTGCGTTTGATGCAATCAGCGGAATATTCCGCAGCACGATGTGGAATCAAACTATCCCGACTCATTTACGTGGACGATTAGCTGGCATTGAAATGATTAGTTATTTGAGCGGCCCGCGTTTAGGTGATACCGAAGCTGGTTTGGTTGCTGCCGTGTTTGGTGTGACAGCATCGGTAGTATCGGGCGGTGTTTTATGTGTCGTGGGCGTGGTGGCGTGTTGTTATTGGTTGCCGAAGTTTTGGCGATATGAAGCAACTTGATTTGTAAAATAATGTTGTAGAGACGGACCCTTCGAGACGATGCTTCGCACCTCCTCAGGGTCCGCCTACAAAAAAATTGTCACGTTAAAATGGTTAACACACCAAGTGCTATTTAACCTGATAGCGTAACAATAGGATATTCACTTATCATTGAATCACGTGTAATAAAAATTAAATCATTAAATTTTGCCTGGATAATTAAAATCCGATCAAATGGATCAGTATGATGCATTGGTAAATCCGCCACACCCAGTCCTTCTTCAGCAGTAATTGGCAACAATTTAAAATTTTCCATCGTAATCATTTCGATTAAATTATGCGGTAATGTAAGGCGGCCAATACTTTTTTTGATAGCCATTTCCCACAGAGAAGCGCTACTGAGATAAATTAAGTTAGATTTATCTCCAATAATTTTTTGCGCTTTTTTATGAATTTTCTCTGGTGTAGTCAACCACCAAAGTGCAATATGGGTATCTAATAAATACTTCATTTATTCCTCGTTACCGTAAAATTGTTTTAGCAATTCTTCTGGTAAAGGGGCATCAAAATCATCACTGATTTCTATTAAACCTTTTAATTGCCCTCCACGCCGAATATTTGCTTCTTCTGAATACGGCACAAGTCGAATCAATGGCTTGCCATCTCGAGCAATAATCACTTCTTCCCCTTGTAAAACCTGGTTAATGATTTTAGAAAAATGTGTCTTAGCTTCGTGTATATTAATTTGCATTTCATCATCTCCCATTATTATTTTAAGCATAGTGGACTAAGTAGACTTAGTCAAGTACGATTCATTAGGAAAATTAGGCGTTGTTGCGTAATTCACTGATTTTTCGTGCCCGTGCAAATCCAGAGTGGCTTTGATGAAGAGTGGATGCCAGCTAAAAACACGCTGGCATGACAGAATTGTTTCCGCGAAGAAAAGATCCCATTTAGGCACGTTCAAACTGAATAACTATCGCGCCTAATAAAATGGTTAACACACCCAGTGCTTGCAATGATGTCATCGATTCATGTAACAACAGAACGCCCACTAACAACGTAACAACAGGCTCTAAAACAGAAAGAATCGATGCTTTGACCGGACTCACGTGTTTTATTCCATCTAATAACAATTGAATTGGCAGTGCAGTGGCTATAATGCCGATCGCTGAAATATACAACCAGGTATGTAATGATGTCGGTATTAAAAAACTTTTGGTATACAGAGCTACGCCAAGAAAAATAATGGAATTACCCAAACAAACCAGAAACGTTAATAATTCTGAATCAAAATTTTTAGTATTATGTTTGCTGCTGATAACGTATATCGCATAACTGACGCCAGATATAACCGCCAGTAAAATCCCAACTAAGTTCAGCGTATGTGTGCCATGACCTTTTAATAAAAACAAACCGAGTACAATGGTGAATAACGAGGCGGCAGCGTATTTATTCATTTTCCAACTGGTTGTGATCCACGTAAATAAAGTCACAAAAACAGGGAAGCAGAAGAAGATGACCATGGCAACGCCAGTGCCGGTGTATTGGCTTGCTAAAAAAAAGAAAAAACTTCCGCCACTATAACTCACAGCACCCAATAATAAAGTGCGGAACAAGATGCGTTTATCCGGTAATTGTTTGAAAAAATTTCGTTTGTACCAATAGGCAGTCCCTAACACCCAAAATGTTGCGATGAAAAATCGCCAGAACAACATGTTTGATACACTTAAATTTTCATGAATTAAATGCGTGCCAAAAAATCCCATGAATCCATAGAGTAATCCTGAGAGACCAACAAGTAATGTGCCACGTAATTGCGCTGAGTAATTTTGCATATATTTCTTATTATTTTATTTATCTGCTAAAAGGGGTTTATTAAATACGACGCTATTAAAACGACTGTAACTAAAATAAATGAATAAACCGATCACAGTCCAAATCATAAAACTGAGCCAGGTCACACGCGGCAAACTACTCATCAAATACAAGCAAAGAATAATCCCAATGATGGGTACCAGTGGACTCAATGGCGTTTTGAAAGGTCTTGGCATATCTGGTTTTGTATAACGTAAAACAATCACACTGCCACACACTGCAACAAACGCTGCGAGTGTGCCAATATTCACAATATTGGCAATTTGATTAATTGGAAAAAATCCCGCGACGATAGCCATAATGCCACCGATAAACCATACCAATTGACGTGGTGAGCGACTCGCAGGATGAATTTTTACAAAAAGGTTTGGCAATAAACCATCACGCGCCATCGCCAGATAAATTCGTGTGAACCCATAATACATCGCTAAAATTGCTGTGGTTAAACCAGCAATCGCACCCAATGCAACTATTTCTGCTGCAAAGTGATAACCTAATTTCATTAACGAAGTCGCAACTGGTGAGCTAATATTTAATTCTGGATAATGCATAATGCCAGTGAGTACCGCAGCAACAATAACATAGACGATCGTACAAATCAGAAGTGAGGCAATAATTCCAATCGGCAAATCGCGATGCGGGTGTTTGGTTTCTTCAGCGGCAGTTGAAACTGCATCAAACCCAATATAAGCAAAGAAAATAAGTCCTGCGCCATTCACAATGCCCTGCATGCCAAATGGAAAAAATGGTTTCCAGTTGGAAGGATTAAAATAAAAAGCGCCGATCCCAATGAAAAGTGTAATGACTGCCAGTTTGATAAAAACAATGACTTTATTAATTCGCGCACTTTCTTTCACGCCAAATGAAAGAACACAGGCGAGTAAAAAAATAATGGCAACAGCAGGCAAATTAATTATGCCACCATGAAATGGATCGGTGACTAATGCGTTAGGCAGTGGTAGGCCAATTGCTTGTAATGCATTTTGAACATACCCGCCCCAACCAATTGAAACGGTCGCGGCATCCATCCCATATTCCAATAACAGATCCCAACCAATTATCCAGGCAATCAATTCACCGATACCTGCAAATGCGTAGCCATAAGCACTGCCACAGCCACCAATGCTGGATGCTAATTCTGCATAGGCGAGGGCACTGAAACCGCAAGCAATACTCGCGAGTAAATACGATAAAACAATGGAAGGTCCAGCTTGAGTGGCAGCGGCAATACCAGTTAGCACGAAAATACCTGCGCCGATGATCGCGCCAATGCCAAGGAAAGTGAGGTCAGTTGCGGTCAAGCAGCGACGTAACTCCATGTTGTCATTGTTATTTTGTTGTATTGGCTTAACACGAAATAAATTTTTAAAACCGACCATAACACCCTCAACAAACTCTAATTATTTTAATAAGCTGATTTATGATTGAGCAATTTTTAACTATAATGAAATTTACTCATTTTAGCCACATAAATTTGGAAATATACCTATGAAAATAATAACTATTACTTCGCTTCTGCAAGCGCATCAGGCTGTTGCTTTACCAGAAACTCATATTCAATCAGCAGTTCTAGTGATTATGACATATGATGAAAAAGAAAATATTTTTTTAATCACAACTAAACGATCTCTGAAGATGACTTATGCGGGAGATTATTGTTTTCCTGGCGGCATAAAAGAGTTAAGCGATGTTGATTTGCTTTCTACTGCAAAACGCGAAGTGCGCGAGGAGTTAGGGATTCGGGAAGATCATTATCAACTGATAGGGCAATTAGATGATTTTGTTGATCGTCGAGGCCAGCGCGTAACACCTTTTGTTGCAATGATGAAAAAAAGTGATTTCGAACAGCAGGTTACGATTGCGAGTGATGAAGTTTCCGATATTTATTTTTTTCCATTAGATAATTTGCCACAAATTGGAACTAGCACTGAATTGGAAGCTATCACAAAACGTCATCCTAGTTATCTCTATGTAGACGAAGAAATTAAAATTTGGGGTTTAACCGCGAGTATTTTGGTTGAGTTGGGAAATATTATTTTTAAGTTAGATCGATCAGTTGGGAAACGATTGAAAACTAGTTAAAAATTCGCAATTTCGTGTATAATCCGCAACCCTCAGAAACTGAAAGTTGAAGAGTAGCTAATACGTGAATAATCAATCATATAGCCTAACCAAGACCCAAAAGCGTATTTGGTTTAATTCCAAAATGGCTGAAAAAGCGCTGCCAAATATAGCGATGGTATTCGAACTTTCCGGTGATCTCGATTGTTGGGCTTTGCGAAAAGCGATTGAAGTATTGGTCGAAGAAAACAATATTTTAAAATCGACTATTTACTCCTCAGGCGATCATTTAGAACGAATTATCAGCCCAGTTGTGCGTGGCAATTTGGAATTGGTTGATTTAACTCAGTCAGAAAAGAAGACGGATATTTTCTGGTTATTACAAAATATCGCTGGTTTAAGTTTTAATTTAAGCACGGGCCCACTTTTTCATTTTCATTTAATCAAAGAATCAAATGAAAAATTTTATTTTACGATTTTGCTACATCCCATCATTGTTGATCGTGAGTCACTAAACTATGTAGTCGAAGAAATTTCACGACACTATAATCTTAACATTGATCACGAGACGTCAGAGCGTGAAGAGTTATTTGATTTTAACAAAATTGTAGAGCTTGAAAAAAAATTCTATGCTTCAGAAAAATGCCGACAAGGTTTAACACATTGGACGAATACATTAAAATCCAACCAGTTCAATTTAGCGTTACCTAAAAAAGGTTATTTTCCAAGTAAGCAATATGTAGATAGTCCATTTTACGAATTCACATTGGCTAAGCATTTACGCCAAGAAATTTTAAATTTTGCTGACACACATCAGGTGGATTATTCCATAGTCTTGTTAGCAGCGTATCAAGCTTTATTACATAAATATACCGGCAATAATGATGTTATTATCAATTATTCTTCAACCGTGACATACACCGAGAAAAAAGTATTTGGTTGTTTGGAAAATAGATTACCGTTGCGGGTGTTTTTACGTGATGATATGAGTTTTATTGATTTGGTCAAATTGACACAAACACAATTGTCATATGATAGTTATTATAAAGATATTCAAATTAATGACATTGTAAAATCGATTCGCGATAAATACGATTCGCATTTTACAGGTATTTTTACGAATACGTCATTTGATGCTAATTATTTGCCTTATGAACAATTACGGTTAGGCTCAGTCAAGGCAAAATTAATTCCTAAATTCATGAAGAAATTTGTGTCGGAAAGTTTGGCGCTTTATCATCGTGATACGGGAGAGTCGTTTTCATTTATCGCGGATTTTGACGAGAATATTGATAATATAGCCGTTAAAAATTTACTGCAGCATTATGAAGCGTTATTGACTGGATGTTTAGCAAATCCTAATCTGTCCGTCGCCAAACAAACTATGTTAACGCCAAATGAATATCAACAACTGGTGATTGACTGGAATAAAACTGACGAAGAATACCCACATGATTTTGTGCATCGGTTATTTGAACTGCAAGCGAGGAAAACACCCGATGCAATTGCGATTGTTTATGAAGATTTGCAACTGACATATCGTGAGCTCAATGAAAAAACAAATCAATTAGCACATTTAATACGTAAACAATTGGATGCGGTTGATACACAAACAAAAGATAAATTAGTCGGAATTTGTCTGCAGCGTGGAATAGAAATGGTAATCAGCATGATTGCCATATTAAAAGCGGGTGCAGGTTATGTTCCACTAGAGCCATCCTATCCAAAAGAACGCATGCTATTTATTTTGGACGATACACAAATCAAAGTGATTGTGACAGATACGGTGCTTGCTGAAAAATGGCCTTTGTTTGTTGAAAAAGAATGTCATCTTCTTTGCTTAGATGCAGAAGCTGATACGATTGCAAATCAATCGATTGAAAATGTAAACGTTTCATTACAGTTTTCAAATCTTGCTTATGTGATTTACACCTCAGGATCAACAGGTCAACCTAAAGGTGTGATGATTGAGCATCGCAGTGTGCCTAATCTGATATATGGATTTGCAAAATATTTTCAGCTTGCGCCAAATAAGCGATTACTACAATTTTCATCGATGAATTTCGATGCCATTATTTCTGATGTATTTGCAACGCTCGCCTACGGCGCAACAATGTATGTTGTTACAACAGAGCTTCGCCAATCAGCAGAAAAACTAATTGAATATCTAGAAACTCATGCAATCACAACCGCATTTTTGCCACCGGCATTACTGAGAATTTTACCGCGACGAAATTTAACAGAACTTGACACTTTAGCATTTGGTGGCGATGTGTGTGATCAAGATACTGTAGATTATTGGGCAAAGGGTCGTCGTTTTATTAATGGCTATGGCCCAACAGAGTGCACAACATTTTTTAGTAATGGATTATTACAGCCTGGGGATTTAAACAATCGTCTTGGCCGCCCGCTTCCTAATTACCGTGCCTATATACTTGATCGTCACATGAATCCAATGCCAATTGGAATGATTGGCGAGCTTTACATTGGTGGATTAGGTTTAGCGAGAGGTTATCTTAATCGTTCAGCAATGACGGCAGAACGGTTTGTAGCGAATCCTTTTGTGGAAGGCAAACTCTATAAGACAGGTGATCTTGTACGATATATGCCGGATGGGAATATTGAATATATCGGGCGCATTGATTTTGAAGTAAAAATTCGCGGTTATCGTATTCAATTGAGTGATATCGAGCACGTTCTGCAACTCTTACCAGGTGTGAAGCAGGTGACGACGAAGCTGTGGCAAAAAGCGGCACTTGAAAAAGTAATCGCAGCCTATTATGTCTTAAAATCGTATGCGGCGATCAGTCGAGATGAATTGCGTGAGTATTTAAAAAAATATTTACCAGATTATATGGTACCTGGTTATTTAATTGAGCTTGATGAAATTCCAGTTCTAGTCAATGGAAAAATTAACAAAGAGTTGCTACCCGATCCATTCCCACAAAAAACAGCAGGGATAATTGAAAATCAGGAAGAACAAACATTAAAAGAAATATGGGCTGAATTATTTAGAATTTCTGCGGATACAGTGACAACCAATTCTGACTTTTTTGATCTTGGCGGTCATTCCTTATTAGCAACTCAATTAGCATCACGCATAAAATCGCGCATGCAAGTGGAAATTACAATCAAAAGTATTTTTCAGAATAGTCAATTGAAGCAGCTTGCTAAATTAATTCGTGAAGCACAACGAATTCAACTTATTCAATTTCAGCTGGAAAAAGCACCTTCGCAAATGCTTTATACGCCATCTTCATCCCAATTACGTTTATGGTATTTCTTTAAAACCTTACAACAAACGGCTACTTATAATATTTTATTTACAATTGTATTTTCAGATAATGTAGATGTCATAGCCTTACGAAAATCAATTATAAAATTATTTTCATCACATGAAAACTTTCGCACTACGTTTGTGGAAAAAATAGGAGAAGTCCATTTAAAAATTCACGAAAAAGCAATATGCGAAGTTCCATTAATTGATTGCCAATCGTTAGCTGATGTTCAGGTAGAGATTGATAAAGAAAAAAAATATTCTTTTGATTTAAGTACGCTGCCATTATTCCGCTGTAAATTACTGTTATCAGAATCACACGGCGTTACATTTTTGTTGAACATCCATCATATTATATTTGATGGTGGTTCATTAGATGTATTTATGCGTGAGTTAGGTGAAATTTATGCTGGATTTATTCAAAATAAATCGGTCGATTTAAAGAAAAATACGATTGAATTTAAAGATGTTGCCCATAGTCAATTAGTTTGGGAAAAAGCAGGATTGTTTGATCAACAGTTAGCATATTGGCAACGCAAACTTTTTAAGCCATTACCTATTCTAGAATTACCAACGGATTTCAAACGTAGTAGTGTCATTAGTTATCATGGGGACAGTCTGCGATTTGAGTTGCCAAAAAATTTGGTAATGGCTGCAAAAAAAATGGCAGCGAATAACAAGTGCAGTCTGTTTTCATTGTTACTATCGGTATATTATGTTTTGTTATATCGCATTACACATCAAGAAGATTTAATTGTTGCATCACCTATTGCCAATCGAACTCAGCAAGAATTAGAGCAGGTGATTGGTTTGCTTGCGAATGTTGTCACCTATCGTGCAAAGTTAGAAAAAGGCATGTCATTTGATGTATTTCTTCAGTCTGTCAATGAAGATGTCATGAATAGTCAGGAAAATCAGGATTTACCTTTCAGTTTGATCATCAATCAAATTCAGGGTGGAAGAGACACAAGTAGAAATCCATTATTTCAAACGATGTTTGTGCTGCAGAGCGGTTTTAAGCTTTCCAATAAATTATTAGGAACAGATGTCAGTTATAAAATCACAGAAGAACATACTAAAACAGCAAAATTTGATATCACTTTAGTACTGTATGATAATTCAAATGAAGATACTATTTCAGGCTATTTTGAATATAATACGAATTTATTTCGCGAAGAAACTATATCACGTTATTTGACTTATTTTACCTATATTTTACGTGCAGCAATGGAAAATCCGCAGCGTATTATCGACAATATTCCCTTGCTTCCAGCAGAAGAATATACAACGCTAGTACGTCAATGGAATGACACAGAAAATAAAATTCCTGCCGGTACAATTCCATCTGCATTCGAACAAATTGCAAAAAAATTTCCGACGCATATTGCAGCAGTTTATAATGGCGAACCAATTTCGTATGAATTATTAAATAAAAAAGCGAATCAGTTAGCTTGTTATTTACGAAAGCAGTTTCATTGTGAGCTATCACGCGAGACTGTGATTGGATTGTGCGTTGAGCGTGGCATGGATATGTTGATAGGTATACTTGCGATTCTGAAAGCAGGGGCGGCTTATCTACCGCTTGATCCGCATTATCCACATGAACGATTAGCTTATATGTTAAAGGATTCGGCAGCAAAAATTATTCTGACTCAAAAAAAATTGAGCGATACACTTAATTTTTTGCGCAATGATAATTGCAAGCTTATCTGTCTTGATACAGCATCGGATGAAATCAAGCAGGAAAATTCAGATAATTTAACTCTGAGTATCAAACCAACCGATCTTGCTTATATCATTTATACCTCAGGTTCGACTGGTAAACCGAAAGGGGTGGTGATTGAACATAAAAACGTAGTCAATTTAGCACATGTTTTACGTGATCAATTTGACATTCAGCCAAATAATAAAATGTTGCAATTTGCTTCCATTAATTTTGATGCGGCGGTTTTTGAAATCTTTCAGACTATTTTAAATGGCGCTACTCTTTTTATTACCTCAGAAGAATTACGAATTTCGCCGGATAAGTTAGTTGAATTTCTCGATGTGAATCAAATTCATTATGCAATATTACCGCCTGCGTTGTTGCGGATATTACCACGTCAAGAATTAATTCATTTAGCCAGATTAGGTTTTGCTGGTGATATTTGCGATCAGGAAACCATGAATTACTGGGAAAAAGGCCGAATATTTTTTAATGCGTATGGACCAACAGAAACGACTGTCTGTGCAACGATTGGAATGCTTGGCTCAGACGATCTAGTGAATTGTATCGGAAAACCATTAAATAATTATAAAGCATATGTTCTAGATCATAATTTAAGTCCAGTACCCGTTGGTGTAATGGGTGAATTGTATGTCGGAGGTATCGGTCTCGCACGCGGCTATTTAAATCGTCCTGATCTTACTGTCGAGCGCTTTATCGTGAATCCATTTAGCGACGATCCAGCAGAACGCATTTATAAAACAGGCGATTTAGTGCGTTGGTTGCCAGACGGCAGATTGGAATATATTGGTCGATCCGATTTCCAAGTACAAATTCGTGGTTTCCGTGTTGAATTAGGTGAAATTGAAGAGATCCTGAGTCGGCATCCTGTTGTCAAACAAGTGGCTGTTGTCGCTGTGGGTGATGATATTTCAAAACAGTTAATTGCATATTATACGCAACATGATCAGCACGAGACGGCCGAGTTGAGTGAGTTACGAAAGTATTTACAAACTAAAGTACCAGACTACATGATTCCCGCTGCGTTTATCTGCATCGAGCAAATGCCATTATCACCAAGTGGCAAAATTGATAAAAAATCATTACCAAAATTACATGAAACAACCATGGCTGCACAAAATCATTATGTGGCACCACGTAATGAAATTGAAATTTCCTTAGTAGATATTTGGAGTGAACTTTTTCATTATCAAAAAATCGGCGTGCGCGATGACTTTTTTAGTTTGGGCGGAAATTCATTATTATCAATTCGTATGCTAGCGCGCGTGAAAGCCATATTTGCAAGCGATATTAGTTTGACACAATTCTTTCAGCATCCAACGATTGAGAGCATCGCTGAAGTTATCATAGGAAAAACCGTTCTCGTGGCAGTCGATATGGTGGCGATGGCTGAAGAAGATGCGAACACTAAAGTCCTTCAGAAAAAAATATTTTATCCTGAACAAATTGAACTACGCCATGTTTTATTGACAGGAGCTAATGGATTTTTAGGAGTTCATTTATTAAATGAATTAGTCAATCAAACGTCTGCCGTTATTCATTGCGTTGTTCGCGGTAAATCAGCTGATGAGTCGTATAAAAAAATGCAAACTGCATTGGCTGAGTTTGATTTATCTTTCTTGTTGGAAAATCCGCGCGTTAAAATTATCAATGGCGATTTGACAAAACCCAATCTCGGTATGGATTCAGAGCAGTGGAATTTTTTAGCGGAATCCTGTGATTCTATTTATCATAATGGATCGTTGGTTAATCATATTTATCATTATCAAATGTTAAAATCTGCGAATGTAAATAGCACGCTAGAACTTATCAAGTTAGCAGCGTTGCATAAACCAAAACGATTTCATTATATTTCTACGCTGTCTGCTGCGAGTCAATTTGATGAAAAAGGTACTGTGCTTGAAGTGGGACCTGCAGATAAACCGGTAGCCACCAGTGGCTATCAATTAAGTAAATGGGTATCTGAAAAAATATTGCTGAATGCAGCGGAAGCAGGACTCAAGATTAATATATTTCGTCCAGGGAATATCACAGGTAATTTAACAACTGGCGCAACCAATTTTGCAAATAATAATATGCTGTTATTTTTAAAGAGTTGTATCCAATTAGGTATTGCACCTGCTTGGGAAACGCATTTTGATATGACACCCGTTGATATGTTGAGCCAAGCCATTGTGAAGTTGTCGCTACAGACAGCGTTACCAAAAAATATTTTTAATATGGCAAATCCGAATTTGCTGAAATGGCAAGCGTATTTTGAATCAGTCAAACAGAAAGGATTTAATTTAAAAATTATTTCTGCGAATGAATGGATGGAACATTTAAAAAATATAACAGAGGAAATTGCGCTCTATCCTTTACGCGAGCTTTATTTGAATAATCCAGAGCTTAATCAAAAAGGGCCATATTATCATTTTGAAAATAGGGAATCAGAAAAGCTGCTGTTAGATTTAGGGGTGAGCTATCCAAATAAATTAACGGATATCACGACACTTTATCTTAATTATCTAGAAACACAGGGGTTTTTAACCGTCTGAGCGCACCATGTCAGCTAAAGCTTGTTTTTTATTCAAAGTAGCGGTTAAATAGAATAAGAAGCAATCAATAGGGATAAATGGTATGTCTTCGAATAAGCGTGAATCTCCTGGCAAATCAGTGGTTTACAAGAATGTCTATTTCAATGCAGATATTGAGAGACAAATTAAAAATTTGCTCTTGGATTATGCGTATGGACAATCGTTTGTTGGGCAAATTGCTTCTTTATTTTGTGCCACTATTTTATTGTTTGGTTTATATAACAAAGGCAGCGATAACGAAGTCCTATTTGGCTGGTATTTGTTTTTTCTCGCTGTCACATTCACTCGAATTGTCATCATTCATTTCTATAACAAACATAATCCTGCTAGCAATAATTTTACGTTATGGCGAAGTTTATTTATTGGTGGGGTCTTTCTAGGTGGATTGAGCTGGGCTATTCCGGCTACTTTGCTATTTCTTCTCGCAAATAACCTTCAACAAGCATTAATTATTTTAATTCTTTCTGGTATTACGGCAGGTGCGACGCCTTTACTTGCTGCGGATTTGATTGCAGTCATTGTTTTTCTATCAACTATATTAATACCATTCATGATTCAATTAATTTTTAACAAACAAAATAGTTTATATGTATTATTTGATGTTGCTTTACTCATTTATTATTTATATATGCTGATTTTATCGAAACGCGCATATCATCTCTTTAAACAAACGATTGGCTTGCGCTTTGAGAAAGAAGAATTAGAAAAAATGCTCTCGACTACCAAAGGTCAATTGCATGACGTCAATCAACAATTGGAGTTGTCTGCAACGCATGATATTTTGACTGGCTTGATGAATCGAAAATTATTTGTGAGCAAGCTTGCAGAAGCGATCAAGCAAGCGGAAATATCACAGAAAAAGTTGGCGTTGCTCTATATTAATTTAGACAACTTTAAATTTGTGAATGATGCTTATGGACATGATGTAGGCGATCAATTACTGAAACAAGTCGTCATTCGGATCAAAGAAAATCTGCAGGAAACCAATATCCTCGCTCGGGTAGATGGAGACGAATTGATGATTATTTTGGAAGATCAAGCGAGTTATGAATCAATTGTTAAAATTACAACAGAGATTTCTCAGGCACTCACCAAACAGTTTGTGATTTCAAGTCATCATATTACGATTAGCGCAAGTATCGGTGGCAGTGTGTATCCAGTGGATGGTGTGACAGCTGAAGTATTAATTAAAAAATCAGATGGCGCACTCAACTACGTCAAAGAGCATGGACGAAATAATTTTCGCTTTAGCACCCATTTAACTGAGATAAAAACATCGTAACATCGCGCCATTAATATTTACCATCTTGGTAATATACAATACAATAGGCGGTAAATCTTGGGGCCGCCTATGAACGTCATATCTAAAATCACTATCGCTTGCTTATTTACACTGCTCGTGTCGACAAGTTATGCGGGCGAAAATCTGTTTTACGTATTGCGTAGTCATGCCCCAGCGAAAATTTCCACTGCAGAAACCGCGCAAGATAGTTTGGAAAAACACTATAATTCGATTGGTACGCTTCTTTCGCAAGCCTATCAAATCGATCAAAATGGGATGGTCTGGGGATATGTGGATCCCGCGATTGAAAGTTTGGCAAAAAAGCACAACATAAAATTGATGGTCATGGTGACAAATTCAGATTTTAATAAAGAAAAAACCCATCAATTTTTAACAAACCCAAAAGCCCAGCAACGCGCCATCAAATCCATCATCGATGCCTGTCAAAAAAATCAATTCCAAGGCGTGCAATTTGATTTTGAAATGATACCGGTTGATGATAGAGATGAATTAACTCATTTCTTACAAACGG
Organism: uncultured Coxiellaceae bacterium; assembly: GCA_964489265.1. Lineage (GTDB taxonomy): Bacteria > Pseudomonadota > Gammaproteobacteria > DSM-16500 > DSM-16500 > CAYRUP01. The sequence goes on along the minus strand of CAZAXX010000025.1, from coordinate 9,113 downwards.
CCGCAACGGAATTACATAAACAAAAATTGCTAGTGAGTTTCGCAGTAGCGCCTTTACTGATGGATAGTTTATTTCCCTCAGATTTTTTGAAGCGTTCTTATGTGGTATGGATGGGTGCTTATGATTTGAAGGCGTTAGGGGAAAGCGCTGATTTTTTAACGCTGATGACTTATGATCAACACACAAGCGGTACCACACCCGGACCGACCGCGAGTTATCCTTGGGTTGAGCAAGCAATCAAATATGCATTGCGATTTGTCCCGGCACAAAAATTATCGCTTGGTTTAGCAACCTACTCTCTCTATTGGTACACGGGTATGGGTGCAAAGAGATTAACAATGCAAATGTCTGAAATTAATTACAATCAAGTCCAATATTTAGTAAAAAAATACCATACCAAATTACTCTGGAATGATGTAGATAAAGTAAATTCTGCGTCGTACCAACATAACTGGTTAGAAGAATATATTTTCGTAGAAGATGCGCAATCATTCCGGACTAAATTGGAATTAGCTAAAAAATATAATTTGCGGGGGATCTCTGTGTTTCGTCTTGGAATCGAAGATCCAAAAATATGGGATGTCTTGTCGGGTTCTGTATGAAAAATATTTTAAAATTTTCAGCCATTGTCTTTTTTATCGGATTCTTAGTTCTAGCAATGCTATTTTATTATTCGGGCCTGTTTGGTTCGCATTTCTTTTTGCATAAAACGTCTTTTAAAAATTTACCCGGCTGGGCTGAGGATGATCAAGGTAAAGCATTATCTGCGTTTAAACAATCTTGCATCGCTATACTCAAGATGGATTCTAAAAAACCTTTTAGTCACGCCATCCCATTAAGTGGCAATGTGTCAGCTTGGCAAACTATTTGTGAAGCCGCAAATAAATTTGTGCCAAATGATAAAAACACGGCGCGCGATTTTTTTGAATACTGGTTTAAACCTTATCGAGTTGAAAATAATTTTAATCCAAATGGTGTGTTTACAGGTTATTACTTACCTTTGATTCATGCGAGTGCGATTAAGAATCAACGTTATACGACACCGATTTATGCGATGCCTTCAGATTTATATAAAATTAAATTGGGATTGTTTCATTCAGAATTAACTGGCAAGACGATTACAGTAAAATTAAAAGATAATATATTAACGCCTTATCCGGATCGCGCTGCCATTGAATCCGGTGTGATAGGAAAGAATGCTCGCGTGTTGGCGTGGGCAGATAATCCAATTGATGTATTCTTCGCACAGATCCAGGGTTCAGCAGTGGTACAAATGTCCGATCAAAAAAAATTATTAATTGGTTTTGCGGGAGATAATGGACATCCTTATACAGCTGTCGGAAAAGTTTTAGTTGCGAAACACTTTATGGAAAAAAATGCTGTTTCGATGCAATCAATACGAACGTGGCTAATGCAACATCCAGAATTGGCAAATGATATTCTAAACCAAAATGCATCGTATGTTTTTTTTAATATACTTAAAAATGGACAAGTGCTTGGGACTCAGCATGTTCCATTATCGCCAGAGCGGTCACTGGCAGTTGATACCCGCTTTATTCCTCTAGGCGCGCCTGTTTGGCTGAAAACAACAGCACCCACTGCGACAAAAACTAAAGTTCCATTTCAACAATTATTAATCGCACAAGATACAGGTGGTGCAATTAAAGGAATAATTCGCGGTGATGTTTTTTGGGGTGAAGGTGATAAAGCTGCATTTGCTGCAGGGTATATGAATAGTCCTGGGCAATATTGGATTTTGTTGCCGAGAATGTCATTCTGAACGCGGCTTTTGTCATCCTGAACGCAGTGAAGGATCTCCTTATATATGGAGATCCTTCGCTACGCTCAGGATGACAGTTGTTGCTCAGGATGACAGTTGCTCAGGATGACAGTGAATAAACCCGTGTAACATCAATGTTTTTTAAAAATGTTTGATCATGTGAAATCACAATAAGCGTTCCTTTATATTGATTAAGCGCAGATTCAATGCTCAATACGCTATTTAAATCCAAATGATTCGTAGGTTCATCTAAGATTAATAATTGCGGCGGAAGCTTTGACGTCAAAACACAGGCTAATTGTGCCCGCAATTTTTCACCGCCGCTTAATTCCTTCACACGCTTGAGTGCAGCAGTATTTCGAAAAATAAATTGTGCTAATGCGGCATGTGCTTCTGTATGTTGTGTGTCTGGATTCAAGCGTAAATAATTTTCAAAAATAGATAATTCTGGATCAAGTAAACTAACCGTTTGATCAAGATAACTAATGCGTGAGGTGCCAAGATAAATAGTACCATTCAATGGCGTCAATTCATGTTGAATTAATTTAATCAGTGTTGTTTTTCCACTGCCATTTTTCCCAGCCAATGCGACTCGCTCAGGCCCGCTGATTTTTAAGTTGAAATCTTGAATAATAGTTTTATTGTCATAACCAAAATTTAAATTTTCTATTTCTAAAATTATTTTTCCATTTGGTACGGACGTCATAGGTAAGTCGATTTTAATTTCGTGAGATATTTCAATTTTCTCTTTTGCGGATTTGATTTTTTCCTCGGAATTTTTCAGTAATGTTTCATGCAATTTAGAATGACGCTGCTGGGTTTTTTCGCTGCGACCTTTTTTGGATCCTGCTGCCATTTTGTCAATACTTCCAGAGAGAAATAATTTCCTGCCGTAAGATTTCTTTTTTTCATGTTTTTCATAATTAGTTTGTACCGATGATTTTGTCTTGCTCATGGATTTAGTTGCATCAGATAATTCTCTTTCTGCAGCATCTTGCATTAATTTCTTTTGCTGAACAAAATGATCATAATTGCCGCCATAAGTAGTTACACCAAGTGATGTGATTTCAATAATTTGCTCCATTAAATTCAGCAATTCTCTATCGTGACTCACGACCAGTAAACCATTTTTCCAGGCAGCAATTGCTTCATAAAGAAATTGACGCGATGTTATATCAAGATTATTAGTCGGTTCATCGAGAATAATAAAATCGGGATTCAATAAAAACGCTCGCGCCAAACAAAGTCGAGTTTTTTCACCGCCACTTAATGAATGAACTTGACGTGCAATGTCAAGATACGATAAACCGAATAAATTTAATTGTTGCACAGCATTCTCTTCGATATTCCAGTCATCACCAATGATAGAAAAATCATTTTCATCCAAACTACCCGCTAACACACGTGCGATTGCTTGCATTTTTTCACTAATGCCAAGCATCTCAGCAATCGTATTGTTTGCAAAAAAATGTGTTTCCTGCGGACAATACGCTAGCGTACCGCTTGTTTCAATTGATCCGGTGTGTGGTTGCAGTTCACCGATAATTAATTTCAGCAATGTCGATTTGCCAACGCCATTTTTTCCGATTAGGCCAGTTTTCTCTGAGCTTAATGCTAAAGATAATTCTTTAAAAATTGGGTTGTCTGAAAGAGTTAAGTAAGTAACGTGATTTAATAAGATAACTGACATATTAAAGTTCCTCGGTTTGAGGTTAAAACGCTTTTTCAAGGTATATTATTGAAAAAGAACCGAAAGTAACTTTAATTGCGCATGGATGAGAATACCTCTGTTGAACAGACGCGCATAATAGCAAAATTATTTTATTTATTACAAACTATTTTTTCTAGTATGACGAGTATTTGTCGTAGTCGCCTGAATTGATGCGCGATTTTTATTTATTTCCTGCCAGAAATTGGCAGAAGCAGTTGCTAAAGGATGAATGACAAGTGGCTCTTTTATAATTTTTGGCTGTGGTGTTTTTAATAAATTGTCTGCAGCGATCCCAGCAGCTATACCTCCAACCAAAGATCCTGATACAGTTGCAATGGCATATCCAGTTGCTATCGCAGATAATCCTAATTTAACACCAGCAACTGTAATTGGCATGGCACCCATAAATGTAACTGCAGAAAGATAGAGGGATGCCGTAATGAGTGCAACACCTAAAAATGCAAGTGCATAACCAGCTATTTTTCTTTTACAAGTTTGTTTTTGCGGAATGACGATTGTTCTTATGCTAGGTTTATATCGAACGAGTAATTTTTCATGGATTAATTTACCAAATAAACGAAAATTTTCTGAATCCTGTGGGAACTCAATCGTTCTTTTAGTCCGTTTTAGTGCTTCAATCAGTGGTGGTAAGTCAGCGGTAGATGCTCTATTGCCTGCTGTTTTAATTTCATGATAAAAATCTTTAGCTGAAATAATCAGAGGTGCATTCGGATCTGTTTTTTGATAGAGAAATTCTTGTAATTCTTTTTCCGCATCATTAAATTCATATTTTAAAAAAAAGGTATCTTCGATGGGGGCCATATATCGGTTTTCAAAATATTCGTTAATTACGCCATATACTAATATATTCTGAGCTTGATAACCTTGGTCTGCAACAAAGTATCCAAATTCGGACTGGACTTTGAGTTTGACATTTTCTTTTAGTTGCGGAAATAACTCGCATGCTTTATTGAGTCTGTCATATTCGTCTAGTGATTTTAATTGATGGATAAAGTAGTTTTTTTGAATTGGCTCAAGAGAATTAAGCATTTCATCCAGGCACTCACAAATAAAACAAGACAGCTTCATTTCTAACGATGTTCTATTTTTAAATTGGATTTGAATATCAGGATGAATGTCAGAGCCTGTCATGACAATTCTGTCTAATGTGCCAGCCATGCAAGAAGGACTGTCAGTAGTTAAGCCAAAAATGAATCCAGTTCCATGATTATCATACTTAGCTTCACGCGTTTTATTATCTGAAATATTTCCTGCCCGTTGTGATTCGTAGCAGTGATTAATGAAATTGCGCTCAGCTTCTAAAGTTTTTTGCGGATCTTTTATGATTGCTGGGTCATGTATTGCGTTCCATACTAAAGCAATAATATGTCTAGCTGTGAGAGAAGTCCCTGCAAGTTCATAATAGCTAAGATAATACCGTCTACCTTCGAAAGCAGGCGCGACAGTATCTATTCGGTCGATAAATCTTTTGGCTGCCTGACGTCTAAATTGGGATAATGCGAATGGGCCACTTGCAAAATCGTCAATCCGTTTTTTGAATGCCTTCACTTCACGGATCATCTGATCTTCGTCTAGGGAATATTTATAGCGTTTCGCTAAGCGATTGACTGAGTCTTTTGTGCATTGATCTATGCCACCCTCATGAATTCCTTGCGCTCCAGCAATTATTTTTTCACGAGCTTTTATTGGCAATAACTGGTGTCTTAATGTGGTCATTGTATGCAACGTCCATTTAGGTTGAGCAAGCCTGAAACTTTATAATAAATCTAATAAAAATGCACAATAAAACTGCAAATTAGTCAATAAGTTGGATGAAATATCATCAAAACTTTGACATTAACAGGCAATCTGTGTAATATGTGGTCTAGTGTAGTGAATGTGTTATTAAACGTTTGATAACGCTGATTAAAGCTACGCTCTTGTATATCAAAGTTTCATTTGCGTTACTTTCAAAGTGACATCCTTTTAACATAACTGAAGAATTAGCGAATATGAAAAATATTAAAAATGTTTTGTTTGTTTTTGCGTTCATAAGCATTGTTGGTTGGGGACCTTTCTCATATTTTGAGAGTGTATCATCAAATAGCGGTGCGATGGTTGGTTCTGGTGACTGGTTAACGAGTCAGACTCGTATGATTACTTCTCAAGCGGATAGTTTAAGTCCCGAAGCAATCAAACTCGGTTTATTAGCTTACAAAAATGCCCGCGCAAAAGGTTTAGATGATAAACAAATGTTAACGATTATCGATTATTCAAAATCATCAGGTGATCGTCGAATGGTCGTCGTTGATATGAAAAAGCAAAAGGTATTATTTAACACGTGGGTTGCGCACGGTTCGAGAAGTGGTGGTGCGATGGCAACCTCATTCTCAAATGACAGACAAAGTTTGAAATCCAGTTTAGGCGTGTTTGTTACTTCCGATATTTATAGCGGCAAACATGGCGAATCGTTACGTGTAGAAGGTCTGGAACCTGGTATTAATGATAACGCATACAAACGCAATGTTGTTTTCCATAGTGCATGGTATGCCAGTGGCAGCGTAGCAAAATCACGCGGTATGCTTGGTCGTAGCTGGGGTTGTATGGCAGTAGGGGAAGACACGATCAAACCATTAATTGACACAATTAAAGGTAAAACGCTGGTTGTGGCATATTATCCTTCTGATGCGTGGATAAAGAAATCTTCGTTTTTGACATAAGCTAGACTTTTGTCATCCTGAACTATCCTCGTCATCCAGAAACAACTGAATGATATACAAATAAAATGGAAATACATAACATACTTAAGGAAGACGAGGATTT
>CAZAXX010000025.1:0-2789 GCA_964489265.1 uncultured Coxiellaceae bacterium | reverse complement strand
GCCCCCTCCCCAACTTTTACAAAAACGCTCCACTTTCCCAAACCCCAACAACCCCCCCCACCCCCCCCCACCCCACGCAACCCCAAACAATTGTGTCATCCTTCACTTCGTTCAGGATGACGAGGATAGTGCAGGATGACAAACTCTCAAAATAATTAAAATATCTGCAACATATTTGACCATCATCAAATTCCCTGTCCCAATACATCTCAATCCGCTTAAAACAGCAATGTTATAATTACCTTAAGTGATATGAAACGAATACGGAGTGGAAGTGAAAGTCGCGGGTCGCACGAGATGTAGTTGGCATACAACAATAAACATTACAATGACAGCTACGCTCGTGGCGCTTGCGGTGTTTAAACAGATAATTTTTTTATGATCTCAATCGCTTTATCAATATCCGCACGGCTAATATCTAAATGAGTCACCGCTCTGAATCGATTTTCCCCGACATGCGAAAAACGTAAACCCTGCTGAATGCACGCTTGATTAAATTCTGCAGCAGTCAGATTTTTTCCCTTCCAGTAGAAAAATACCATATTGGTTGAAGGTGGATTGTTTTCTACTTCAACTTCAGAAATTTCCGTATTTAAGCGCAAGGCAAAATGCTCGGCATTGGCATGGTCTTCAGCGAGTCGTTCGACATTATTTTGTAACGCATAAATACCTGCAGCAGCAAGGATGCCACTTTGTCGCAGCGCACCACCCATCAATTGTTTTAAACGACGTACTTTCTCATAGTGTTCTTGCGAGAATGTTAAAACAGCGCCTAATGGACAACCTAATCCTTTAGATAAACAAATTGTCGTTGTATCAAAACGCGAAGCCAGATTTTTTGCGGGGTGTTTTGATTTAATGACAGCATTAAAAAGTCGTGAGCCATCTAAGTGGGTTTTCAACTGTAATTCTTTTGCTGCAAGTAGTACTGAATCAAGCTGATCCATACTCCAGGCAATTCCACCATCCATATTTGTCGTATTTTCTACGCTGAGCAATTTAGTCCGTGGATAATGTGGACCTCTGGCCCAACGATATTTTGAACGCACAGCATCACCAGAAAAAATCCCAGTGTCCGTTGTGATAGGCCGACACATGACGCCCGCATGAATCGCCGGACCTCCTGTTTCTGCCATAAATAAATGACAATGCTCAGCAGCAATTAATTCATCGCCTGGTTCACACAACAAACGAATTGCGATTTCATTCGCCATTGTTGCAGAAGGAAAAAAAAGCGCCGCAGTATGACCGAGTAACTCCGCCATCATTTCTTCCAAACGACGCGTTGTCGGATCTTCGCCTTTTTGTTCATCACCGACGTCAGCTTCAAACATGGCTTTTTTCATAGCGACACTCGGTCGAGTTACCGTGTCGCTGAATAAATCGATACCTTTAAACATGGCAAGAGTGTTCCATTTTATTTCTTTGGATCCCGCGGACAAGCCGCGGGACGTAGGGTGAAAGAAGTGCAATGACGTTCAATCAAGTCACCAAATCCCGCAATGTCTCAGCAAACAACGCCGGATGAAATTCAAAAATCTGATATTCAGCAACGCCTGCTTTACAATACGGATCATCAGCCAATATTTTTTTAAATTCATCGGCAGTGAGATCTTTTGCAAGAATCACAGCACCGTCAGCCGGGTTTTTTCTACCCGCCAATAATAATTTATGCGTTGCAACTAATTTTGCTTTTATATAGTCAAGATGTGCAGTGCGATGTTGATCGACTTCGGGTAATGGTTTTGTATAAGTTGAAATTGCAATTAACATAGTATTCCTTTTTGAAAAAATGTCCCGCGTTGATGACGCGGGACAGAGTGACGATTAACTGCGATTAGCAAAAACCAGCTTTTTATCTGCTTGTTTTGCAATTTCCGCTGCAACATAAGCCGCAAACATTTTATGAACCACGCTGGTTGGATGAATTTGATCCCAGAAAATATGTTCATCCGGATTGGCGCAAGGTGTTGCACCGTGTGCTTTTGATTTGCCGACTTTGTAAGCTTCCGCTAATGAAGGTACACTTAACATATATTGCGCTAATGCATGCATATCCGTTTGCGCTGCTGCAAATCCAGAGTTTTCTTTGTTAGACGCAGCTTGTAATGCCTTAGCTAATTCATCAACATCGTTATTGCTGGATTGTTGTTGAGTTAATGTGTAACCACCCGTCCAGCAAGAAGTTGTTTTATCTGTTATGTGAGTATTATATTGCTGATTAAATTTATCTGTATTATCTAAAAGATCATTTAAAAAATCGTACATGCTGATAAAGTTAAATGAGAAATTTGGATATTGAGATTTTAATGTGTTCACTAAATTAATTAATTTTTCATGATGTAATCGAGTGATCGTTGCAAAACGTTGTGCATGCGTTGGATCTGAAATGGTGCGCGGAGTTTTTGATAAATCGGGTACGTCGAACAGTAAGAAATGTTGTCCGCCTTTTTTAATAAGTTTTTTGATGTTGACGTTCAGTTTGTTAATGACATCATCCGTTAGTGCATTTACATCTTGAGCAAGTTCACTATCATAATCATTTGCACCCATCATGATAATAAACAATGCATCGGGTCTATCCTTAGCTGTACTATTCGTCGGTAAGAGGTAATCATCAATTTCTTCTGACAGAGCAAGCGGTAAAGCACCTTTCCATGGCGCGCGTAAAATTACAGTTGCGCCGCCCACTGCGTAATTATCATAACTAATATTAAAGTGTTCGCGAAAATATTCGCCTAAAAAATCAGTCCAAACTTTGTTATTTGAAAAGCGACCTTGAAAATACG
>CAZAXX010000024.1:0-30293 GCA_964489265.1 uncultured Coxiellaceae bacterium | reverse complement strand
GTTTTACTCTGGATCCCGCGGACAAGCCGCGGGACGTAGGGTGAAAGAAATATTCTTCGCTCGCGCTCGCAATGACAGTTCTTGTGTTTATATGCTTATAAATTAAGAGAGAGAATAATGAATATACGTTCTATTTTCTTCATCATATTATGGTTATTCAGTTTACCGGTATTGGGTGAACCAATTAAACAGGGTAATGCAAAATATGCAGTAGATTTACAAGGAACTTCTCTCGATGTTTTTACCTACAAACCAAGCTGTCCTATTAAAAGTATTTTGTTTGTATTCCATGGAAATGCAAGAAATGCAAAAACGTATCGCGATGCAGCGCACAATTTAGGTGATCGCTTATGTGTGTTGGTAGTTGCGCCACTTTTTGATGCGAAACGTTTTCCAGGCTGGCGTTATCAACGAGGTGGAATTTTTCATCAGGGTGTCTTACAAAACACAACTCATTGGACCGCTCAATTTGTTCTTGAACTTGTTAAATGGGTGCGGGAAAAAGAAGGGCGGTCACTTCCTTACTCACTGATCGGCCATTCTGCTGGAAGTCAATTTCTCAGTCGCTTAGCTGCATTTACACCAACTGATGCAACACGCATCGTAATTGCAAATCCCTCGACTTATGTATTTGCTGATTTAACTATAAAAGCACCTTATGGGTTTGGTGGAGTTTACGCACCAAAAATTGCTGAAGCAGAACTCAAGCGGTATTTGGCTGCGCCGGTGACAATTTTTCTTGGCGAGGCAGATATCACTAACAAAGCACTTAACCAATCATCTGTAGCACTTTTACAAGGCAAAAAACGCTATGATCGTGGTTTAAATGCATTTCAGAGTGCCGAAGCACTTGCAAAATCACACGGCTGGATTTTCAATTGGCGCTTGGTGGTTGTTCCAAACGTAGGTCATAGCGCAACTAAAATGTTTTCATCTCCATTGGCAATTAAAGCATTGGATAAGTGAGAATCAAAAATAGAGTTTACAAATAGAAACAATGTCATCTAAAGGTAAGTCCTTCATAAAGATACTTAAAAGCCTGTAGTATAATAAGACTATGAGCATAAAAAGACTGATGCAATCTATCATCACAATAATGATATTGCTTGTCATTGTTGTGACGTCCTTTTTATTAAGTGAATCTATCTGGTATCCAAAACCGCCGATCAAAATCGGAATTATCTTTTCAGAAACAGGTGAATTAGCGAGTAGTGAGCGCTCAATCATTGATTCTGCAATGCTAGCAATCGAAGAAATCAATGCAACGGGTGGTCTATTAGGTCGTCATGTTGAAATGGTGTTGGCGGATGGACGATCTTCAGATGATGTGTTTGCAAGAGAGGCGAGTCGTCTGATTAAAGAAGAAAAAGTCAGTGTGTTGTTTGCATGCCTCACGTCAGCTTGTCGTAAGCGTGTAAAAGAAGTTGTTGAAAAAGAAAATCACTTGTTGATGTATCCTGTTGCATATGAGGGAGTAGAGCAATCGCCAAATATAATTTATTTAGGCGCAGCACCAAATCAACAAATTATCCCAGCGATTAAATGGGCGATTGATCACTTAGGCAAACGTTTTTATTTGGTTGGTTCAGATTATATTTGGCCGCACATTGCGAATGAAATTATTAAGGCGGAAATTGCTAATTTGGGAGGTCAAATTGTCGGAGAAAATTATATTCCGTTAGGTGATGACCACGTGCAAACGATGATTCAAGAGATTTTAGCAACCAAACCCGACGTTATTTTACATACGCTGATTGCTACGAGTAATAAACCATTTTTTGATGCTCTATACGCTGCAGGTATTTCATCTAAAAAAATACCTGTGTTGACATTTGCTATCGGTGAAGGACAAGTACAGGAATTAAAAATTAAAAATATTGCTGGAAATTATGCTGCCTGGAGTTATTTTGAAAGTATTGATGATCCAGAAAACCTCGCTTTTGTAGCGCGCTTCAAAAAACGTTTTGGTGAAAATCGGGTGACAAATGATCCTATGACATCTGCTTACTTGGGCGTGAAATTATGGGCCGAGGCAGTGACTGAAAGTGGAACGGATGATGTGAGTGTAGTGCGAAATACAATTTTGCGACAAAGTTTACGTTCTCCAGCTGGACCTGTGTATATCGATCCCTATACGCGGCATACTTGGCGGATTGTTCGAATCGGAGAATTTTTGGATGATGGTCAAATCAAAGTAATTTGGCAATCGACTAAACCCATTCCTCCTGAACCGTACCCACAATTTAAATCTAAAATAGAATGGCAGCGTTTACTACAACAGCTCTATCAAAGATGGGGAAATCAATGGGGAAACTACAAACAAACGAATCAACAATAATAAAACGTTTTGCGCGTGAGCGCTTGTTTTCTAAGTCCAGTCTCTTGGCCTGGCTGTTAATTATTGCATTTATTCCTCTATTGATTGCAGCTTTTTTTACGTATCAATCAGCAAAAAGAACACTGCTGGATCAAGTCGAAGAACGCTTGTCGCATGTCGTGCAGGAAAAAGTGTATCAAGTTGAAGGTTACATTGAAGAACGCAAATACGATATTGGTGAATTAGCTTTTAGTCCGGAGGTCATCAGTCTAGTTGATGAGTATAAAAAAACTCAGGATCCAGTCAATCTGCAAAACATAGCGCAACAGAAATTAGGCTATTATTTAAATATTTCATTTCAAGACTACACAGACGTTTACTTAATCTCACCGCAAGGAGAAATTTGGTATAGTGCGAACACAAGAGGATTGGTTGGAAAAAATATTCAACAAATTCCAGCTAATTATAAGCAGTTAAGCAAAATAGTTGATGAAGCAAATACGTTAATGGCGGTACAAATTTCTGATATTGAAATGGGTGAAAATAAATTGCAGCCACATTTCTATTTGGCGACACCTGTTTATGAGCATGCACGTATTATTGCAATCCTGGTGTTATCACTGCCAAGCTATCAAATTCAGGATGTATTAACCACTACTGCGAATGTCGGTCAAAGCGGTGAAACTTTAATGGCACAACCGACTGGCAGACAACGCATTATCAGTTCACAGAATAAAATTGATGTTGGTGCATTGAATTTTTTAAGCAAAATTGAAATGGGCAAAATCATCAAAGAAGCAGGGCAAGGCAAATCAGGTTTTGGTGAAATGATCGATCAAAATAACACAAAAGTACTTGCGGCATGGCGATATTTGCCTTCACTCGGTTGGGGAATTTTGGTCAAGATAAATCTCTCGGAAGTCATTACGCCAATTATAAAATTACGTCGTCAATTATTGTTGCTGATCGCTTTGACTTTAGGTTTAGTCATATTAATATCGCGTTTAGTTGCGAATAATATTCGACGCGCTGAAGAACGCACAGAACAATTATTATTAAATATTTTACCTTTGACCATCGCTGAACGTTTGAAGCAAGGTGAGCGCACTATTGCAGACCATTTTGAAGCAACCGTATTATTTACTGATATTGTGGGATTCACCGAATTTTCCAATAAAATGCCTCCAGAAAAATTAGTCGAATTTCTTAATAATGTTTTTTCACGCTTTGATACGATTTTAGAAACGCATCAGGCAGAAAAAATTAAGACAATCGGCGATGCGTATATGTTAGTGTCAGGATTGCCAGATCCTAATCCAAATCATGCAAAAATAGTTGCTGAGGTTGCATTAACCATGAAACAAAAAATGCTTGAATACAACAGAGAAAATAATTCTCACTATCAAATCCGTACTGGTATTGCGAGTGGCGCAGTCTCTGCGGGCATCGTTGGATTCAAAAAATTTAGTTATGATGTTTGGGGGAAAACAGTTAATGTTGCAAGTCGTATGGAATCACAAGGTGTGGCTGATCAAATTCAAGTGGCGGAAAGTACTTATCTCATTCTCAAAGATGATTATGACTTTGAAAAACGCGGCGAAATTGTGATTAAAGGTATGGGGGCTATGACCACGTACTTTTTGTTGGGTCCAAAGAAAATAAAAATTAACAATAAAATCAGCTAACTGACAAGACGTATACAGCTATCCTCTATCTTAATCAATTCAATAGACATTTCTTTTTAATGCTAAAATAGATCTAATGAGTTTAAAGTTAAGGAAACTCCTGTGAATATTTTACTAGCAGATGATTCCAAAACTAATCTTGCGCTGACGGCAGCCGCATTAAGAAAGCTTGGCCATTCGGTTGTAGAGGCGGCGAGCGGTGAAATGGCTATCGAAGAATTTCAAAAAGCGCGGCCTGACCTTGTGATTCTTGATGTCATGATGGAAGGAATGGACGGGTTTGAATGCGCAAGAGAACTTCGTCAAATTGATTCAGAAGATTGGATTCCAATTATTTTTCTCAGCGCCTCAGTCGATGATAGCAGTATTGCGCAAGGGATTGATTCAGGAGGCGATGATTACCTTACCAAACCATTTAGTGAAATTACGCTTGCAGCAAAAATAAAAGCAATGCAACGCATTTCCGATATGCGACAAAAATTATTTGAAACAACGCAAAAACTTTATTTACAGTCGTCAATTGATTCATTGACCGGCGTTTACAACCGTTTTCAGTTTGATCGTACAATTAAAGAAGTCGCAAATGCCGCAGATCGATTTCATTATACGTCAGCATTGTTATTTGTTGACTTAGATAATTTTAAAAATGTAAATGATAGCTTTGGTCATCATGTAGGTGATTTATTACTAATTGGCGTTGCAAAACGATTAAAACTCTGCATTAGAGCAAATGATTTTCTAGCTAGGATTGGCGGCGATGAATTTGCAATCATTGTAAACCAAATTGAAAATCGTGATATGGCGGGAGCCATTGCTAAAAAAATTATTGAATCACTTTCGATGAGTTATGATTTAGAAAATCATAGCGTACGTATTGGTGCAAGTATAGGAATTGCCTATTATCCGCAACCTGGAACAACACCACATAATTTAGTACAAAATGCAGATATTGCGATGTATCATGCAAAATTCCTGGGAAGAAATAATTATCAGTATTATTCTGCCGAATTATACGATCGATATCGAAAAAAAATCAGCTTGGAACATGCATTAAAATTTGCGCTGGAACGCAAAGAATTATCTTTGAATTACCAACCTATTTTTAATTTAGAAACAAAGAAAATAACGGGAATAGAAACCTTGTTATGTTGGGAGCATCCAACATTTGGTGTGGTCTCGCCAAATATATTTATTCCAATTGCAGAAGAAACTGGCTTGATGTCAACAATCGGCAATTGGGTAATTAATACCGCATGCCGTCAAGCAGAAAAATGGGATTTGAAAAAATTTAAAGATTTTAAATTTGCAATTAACTTATCGTCACGCCAATTATTACATGATGAATTTTTTCCATTCATTATTAATACATTAAACAATACGGAACTTCCACCGACGTTACTTGAATTAGAATTAACTGAATCGACTGTTATGTCGTATACCTCAGGTCCTTTTGTCACAACGATCAAGAAATTACATGATCTTGGCCCAAGTATTGCGATTGATGATTTTGGGACAGGTTATTCTTCGTTGACTAGACTAAAACATCTGCCCATTAAAACTCTCAAAATAGATCAAACGTTTGTGCAAGATGTTATAGATAACAAAGAAGGTGGAATCATCGTGTGTTGTTTAATTGCGTTAGGGAAAAATTTAGGTTTGAACGTGATTGCAGAAGGAATTGAGACAGAACAACAATATGAATTTTTACTAAAAAATGGTTGTCCGCAAGGGCAAGGCTATTTTTTTAGTAAGCCATTAACAACAGAACAAATGACGCAATACCTGGATAAAATTAAAGAAAGAGTATGACCTGAATACTAGGAATCTCTTATGATAAAGGCTGACATCAAAGCAGATTTTCAAGTCTTACACTTTCAAGCACAAGGTGTGCACTTCTGCACGGATTTAAATTTCATTAAAAAATTTCTACCTCTGATGAAGCTGGAACCGATACCAGGTTCTTCCAATCATGTTGCTGGGCTGATGACGGTTGCTGGCCGCGGAATTCCAGTGATTGATTTTGCGTTATGCCTGGGGTTACAACGAAACAGGGCTTATACGTTAGAAACTCCCATTTTACTTTGTAAAAATAATGAGGATGAAATGGGAATTATAATTGATGGTGTAATTGGCTTAGATCATGTTGAAAAAAGCTCATTACAGATGCAAGACAAATTTGAAAATTCAAAGTTACCGTTTCTTGCAACAGTTGTCTTAAATGATAATTTGGCAATTTTAGTTGATATGAGTGAAATTATAAAAATGAATTTAATGCTCAATGAACCTGATTTTATTCTTGATCGTGATTTGTTGAATAAAATGAGGAGTGAGACATGAGTAAACTGCAGCAAGAAGAATTATTATCTGCTATCAAAGAAGCCGACACTGGCTTTATTCAATTTATTTATTCGAAGTTAGGTATTGTAATCAAACAACATCAAACACATGATTTACATAAAACAATTTTAAGTGCGTATCATAAATTTAATTATACACCGCGTGAATATCTGAATCTGCTACAAAGCTGTCAGAATCAATCACCTTTGCTTGAACATCTTATTGCAGGTGTCACCATAGGTGAAACCTATTTCTTTCGTGATGATCACCAAATAAAATTATTGAAGGATAGAATACTCACAAATATCATTCAAAAAAAACGTCAAGAGAATAATTTATCATTACGAATTTGGAGTGCAGGCTCTGCAACAGGTGAAGAAATATATACGATTGTTATGCTGCTATATGAAGCAATTCCAGATATTCATAACTGGACTTTAAATTTGTTAGCAACGGATATTAATACTGAAGCATTAAAAAAAGCAATCACAGGTCAATATGGTGAGTGGTCGATGCGCTCAATAAAAGACAATTTTAAAGAACGCTATTTTACGAAAAAAAATAATGACTATCATATTTTACCTAAGGTGCGTGATTTAGTGCATTTTGATTATTTAAATTTAAATGATGATACTTATCCAGCGATTTTCAATGGAACTAATGCGCAAGATTTAATTTTATGCCGTAATGTATTTATCTATTTTGATAATAATAGAATTGCGAAATTAATGCAGAAATTTAATGCTTGTTTAGTGGCAGGTGGTTATATGCTATTAGGCGCATCTGATCCTGTTAATATTAGCGGCACTGATTTTATTTATCATCATCATGATGGTTTAGTTTTTACTCGACCTACGTTAGAAGAACAAGCGTTTGTAATAAATAAACCTATAACAGTTGAAAAGCCGCGAGTTACACCTAGAGAACACAAAATAACAGCAAAACATCATGAGAAGATTCAACCGAAAAAGAAAGTAGTAGAATATTCTTCCAATAATGAAATTACGCAATTGCTGCAAACAGGTCATTGGCAAGAAGTACTGAATATCATTAACTTAGCTCAAGAAAAAGAACAAAATAATAAATTTATGCTGAGTGCTAAGGCAACAGCGCTGGCCAATCTAGGGAAATTAGCGCAAGCTGAAGAAGTGTGTCAAAAAAGCTTGGTGCATCATTCAACAGATAAAGAAACATATTTTACCTATGCGTTGATTTTGATTGAGCTGAATCACTTAGTGGAAGCAGAAACTATTTTACGGAAAACGTTATTCTTAGATCATCAATTTGTACCAGCGCACTTTCAGCTTGGCTTGTTGTTGCTTAGAAACAAACAAAGAGAATCTGGTTTGAAAAGTTTAAATAATGCTTTATCAATAGCGAAATCTAAAGACGAAAAAGAAGAAGTTTCTGGATCACAAGGTTTACGCTATGGCAGGTTGGTAGAAATTTTAAAGCATGAAATCGAGTTGCATACTTCAGCAGGGAATATAAAATATGCCGACGAAAACGCATAAACATGTAAGATATATAAATAATGCCAGTGATTGCTTTCCTGATAGCAATCGTGACTTGGCTATTTTAGAGGAACGTGCAAGGCAAATAGCAAAAATTGAAATAGAGCAAGTTCAGGCGAAAGACGTTATGTCATATATTCGCTTTAAATTAAATAAAAATGAATATTATGGCGTTTCCTATCAAGTCACTAAAGAAGTTTTACAGAATACACCCATCACACATATTCCATGTGCACTTGATTATATAGCTGGTGTCATTAATCGACGTGGCATGCTGATTAATGTAATCGATTTAAGGAAATTCTTTGGCATGCAGCAGACTACAAAAACAATAAATTCAAATATTATCATTGTAAATAACAAACAATCACAAGTTGGTTTTTTGGTGGATAGTATCGAAGGTAGCGGAATGTGTAGTATTGAAAAACTAGATCCGCCAATTCCTTCGAATAATGCAATTAAACCAAGTTATATTATTGGTTTAGATCAGGGTGAAATTGCTTTAATAAATACAGAAACAATATTACTGGAGATCGAGGCGCAATTAATTAAATAAATTGATGTACTGGGAGAATAGTCATGAATTTAACTAATGATATGACAGACATAAAAAATAAAAATACTCGATCTACGCTCACTATTCGAAGTCGTTTATGGATAGGATTTGCTGCTGTCATTGCAACTTTATTTGTAATGGTTGGCATTAGTTTAAATATTATTAACTCAACAAAAACAACAATAGATCAAGCATTAACTATTGATTTGCCGAGCTATGATACTTTATATGCTTTAACGTCTGATTTATATAAATCACACACTTTAATACATAAATGGATCTTAACGGGTAATGACAAATATAAAAATGATGTTAATGTCTTGAATGAATCAATTGCTACGTTACAGAAAACAATTGATGCGCTTTCCGCTAAATGGAAAAATGCGGATGCCATTAATCAATGGCAAGAGATAAAAGTATCCTTAACCCAATTTAAAACATTACAAGAAAAAATATTAGGCGGCACATATCTTGAAGCAGGTAAAAATCAAACGCAATTAACCGATTTTGATACTATCACCGATAAAATATTACTTTTACTCAATGGTAGTGCGAGCTATGAGGAAAAAATTGTTGGTATAACAGACATTAAATATCAACAATTGGAAACAAGCTCAACTCAAATTATTAAGAACATGGATACAATTCAATTGACAGAATATATCTTGTCGTTGGTCGCAATTATCATCTCTATCTTAGTTGCGTATTTTACTATTCGAAGTATTTTGCGCCATATTAATGTTTTCCGTCAGCACAGCAGTCGTATAGCAGCTGGCGATTTACGTCAACATATTATGCTTGAATCAAACGATGAAATAGGGCAATTAGGGAATGATTTAAATACGATGACAGATAGTTTATTGGCTGTGACAAAAGTCATTACACAATCTTGTCACAATATGGTATCGACACTAGAAGAAGTCAAACAAGCAGTTAATATGCAATCAACCGGTGCTACCGAACAAGCGTCTTCTATTAATCAAATTACAGCCTCGCTTGAGGAAATCGAAAAAAGTTCTTCACAAACTATGGATAAAGCAAAAGAGTTAGGTGCAGTTGCCGAACGTACTCGTGAAAAAGGACAATTGGGACTTGAGGCAGTTGAACAAAGTATTTTAGGCATGAAATCAGTGCGTGATAAGGTTCAGTTGATTGCACAAACCATTCTTGATCTAAGTAATCAAACACAACAAGTGGGTGAAATTACCGGTGTTGTAAATACACTTGCACAGCAATCAAAAATGCTTGCGCTCAATGCATCAATTGAAGCAGCCAAAGCAGGTGAAGCTGGTAAAGGATTTGCGGTCGTCGCAGTAGAAGTGAAAAATTTAGCGGAACAGTCAGAACAATCAACTTTGCAAGTACAAAAAATATTAGAGGATATTCGCCGTGCAACTGAGAAAGCAGTCATGGTGACTGAGGAAGGGACGAAAGGGGTTGATCATGGAACTGGGTTAGTTGAACAAACAGGTGAAATAGTGCGAAGTTTAAGTGATGTTATCAATGATGCAACGATAGCAAGTCAACAAATCGAAGCAGCAGTGCGACAAGAAGGGTCTGGGATAGAACAAATTACTGCGGGTATGAATGAAATTAATCAAGTCACCGCGTCATTTGTGAGTAGTGTTAAACAAACGACTGAAGCTATAAATAATCTTGCAACAATCGCACAAAATTTAAAAGATCAGGTCGATACTTACAAGATTTAAAATATGAAAAAGGAATAAGGTGATGACAACCATAAATGAAAATGCAAATATCAAATCGAGTTTCGGGATACGAGGTCGTTTATTACTTGGATTTTTTGCAATTGCTGCCATCTTAATGTGTGCAGTTGGTGCAACGCTTATGGTCATTACATCGAGTGAAAATACAGAAACCGATGTTGTCAACATTGATCTTCCTACCTACGACAAGTTTTTGGATCTTGGTGGACAAATCTATTCTAGTCAATCTGAATTACGTGGATATTTTATAACGCGTGATGAAAAATTTAAAACTACTGCAAATCAAGCTTTGAATAATATTGATAAACTCGTAAGTGATATTAATTTACTTGTAACTAAGTGGACTAATCAGGCAAATATCCAGTCGTGGAATGAGATAAAAGTATTAATAAATGATCTTAAAGAAAAACAAAACAAATTAGAAACTTCCTTAATTGTTGGCAGTCAAAATAAAGATTCCATGCAATTATTTACAGAAACAGTGGCAATTGAAAACAAAATAGTGACTTTACTAGATGGGAAACTCTCTGAAGATGGTTCTCGATCAGGTGGTTTCTATGATTCATTACTTAAGAAATTAGAATCTGGAACAAACAATATTACATCTGATTTGAATACAATTAGAAAAATCGAATTTATCTTGATGCTGATTATAGTTATAACATCAACGATTATCGCCTTATTTACAGCAAAAGTGATTTTAACACCCATCAATAATGCAATTGAAATTGCTAAAAAAATTGCAGGCGGTAAGCGCGATACAATCATTACCATTACTTCTAACGATGAAACGGGTAAATTACTATCGTCATTAAAATTGATGCAAGAGGCGATTGTCGATAACGAAGAAAAGCTGAGACAAAATGAAGAGAGAACCCGTAAATTACTCGAAAATATTTTGCTTACCGCAAAAGCGTATAGCACACATAGTAGCAGAGTTGCCAGTGGTGATTTGACGCAATATCTTCAAGTTGACAAAGAAGATGTGATGACTCAATTGGGTGATGATCTGAATACCATGACGGGAAGTCTATCGTCGATCACGAAACAAATTACCCAGGCATGTCATAACATGGTTGTCACGATGGAAGAAGTCAAAAGATCGGTTGATGTGCAATCATCGGGTGCTTCTGAGCAAGCATCTTCAATTAATCAAATTACCGCATCCATTGAAGAAATTGAAAAAAGTTCAACACAGACAATGGATAAAGCTAAAAACCTGGGAGAATCAGCGGAACGCACGCGTGAAAAAGGTCAGCAGGGCTTAGTTGCAGTTGAACAAAGTATTCAAGGTATGAAATTGGTGCGTGATCAAGTGCAAGTGATTGCCCAAACTATCTTAGGTTTAAGCGAACAAACCCAGCAAGTTGGAGAAATTACAACAGCGGTTAACACACTGGCACAACAACTTAAAATGCTGGCTCTTAATGCCTCCATTGAGGCGGCGAAAGCAGGCGAGGCTGGCAAGGGTTTTTCAGTGGTGGCAGTCGAAGTAAAAAATCTGGCAGAACAATCAGAACAATCAACCGTACAAGTTCAAAAAATACTGGAGAATATTCGCCACGCGGCAGAAAAAGCAGTCATGGTTACAGAAGAAGGAACCAAAGGTGTGGATCATGGCACAAATTTAGTGGAACAAACCGGCGATATTGTTAAGGATTTAAGTACTGTCATTCATGAAACATCGATTGCAACTCAACAAATTGAAGCATCCATTCGTCAGGAAAGTGTTGGCATTGAGCAAATTACTGCAGGGATGAATGAAATTAATCAAGTGACCAGCTCATTTGTAGAAAGCACTAAACAAACGATGGAGGCAATTACTAACTTAGCGGATGTCGCAAAAAAATTAAAAGAGAATATTGATTTCTATAAAATACAGGACACTCTATGAGCTTAGACCCAGAATTATTAAAACAGTTGATGGAGACATTCAAATCTGAGCTTGTTGAGCAGACTCAAATTATCACGAACGGATTACTTGAACTTGAAAAAACTCAATCAGTTGAAGAACACACAAAAACAATCGAAGCGATTTTCCGCAGTGCGCATAATATTAAAGGTACTTCTCGAAGTTTAGGCATCACTCATGTCGATCAAATTTCACATGCAATTGAAACTTTGTTTTCAACATTCAAAAATAATTCAAGTATTGTGCCAGCGAATATTATCGATCTTTGTTTAGAAGCGGTAGACAAAATAAATTCTGCGATGCAGTCTTTTTTGTTGAATGAGCCATTGTCATTTGATTTGTCTGATTTATTAAATCGATTAAAAAATAATGAAGCAGATAAAACTAGCGTTGTTAACAGTGTCAAACAAACTAAAAAAACACAAGTCAGTACAACAAAAGATGCTGATGTATTAAAAAATGAAACAATCCGAGTTGGAATAGATCAAATTGATCGTATCTCAGCGTTAATGGAAGAAATGCAAGTGAATAAAATTGCAATTGATGATCACTACAATGACCTTTCTAAATTGCACAATAAATCCGTTCAATTTGATCAAACATGGCGAAAACTTTCTATTGCAATTAAGAATTCTGAAAATATATCGGATGATGATTTACCTGGTATTTTTAATTCAAGTTCAGATCAAATTTACGAAATGCAAAATCAAATGGATCAAATGTATAAAAACATGCGTGGCCGGATAAATGAATTATCTACTTTATCTAATGCAATGCAAGAAGAAATTCGTATGTTACGTCTGGTGCCTGCCGCAAATTTATTTAGTACTTTACCTCGTTATGTTCGCGACATGTCGCACGCTATGAATAAGGAAATTGAACTCACTATTTCTGGTGATGATATTAAAATGGATAAAGTTGTATTAGATGGTATTAAAGATCCTATTATCCATATTTTACGTAATGCGGTTGATCACGGAATTGAAGATGAAAAAACGCGTAAAACCAAGGGAAAACCAGCTGTTGGTCACATTAATATTAATATCGAGGAAAAGGAAAATCAGGTTTTAATTTATATTAAAGATGATGGGGCAGGCATTGATAAGAAAAAAATTGAAGACGTTATTTTAAGTAAAAATTTACTGACAAATTCCGAATTTGAAAAAATGGGCGATGACGAAATATTTGATTTTATCTTTCACCCAGGGTTTTCTACTAAAGAAATTATTACTGATATTTCTGGGCGAGGTGTTGGGCTTAATGTTGTTAAGACAAATTTAGAATCATTAAAAGGTGATGTTAAAATCACAACTGAAATCAATCAAGGTACAACATTTTGTCTGAGTGTACCTTTTACGGTTACCAGTGAACGTGGGCTGATGGTAAAATGTGGCGGTGAAATATTAGTATTGCCTAGTACGAATGTCGCGAAAGTCTTCACGATAAAACCAGATGATATTAATGAAGTGCAAGGCACTAATGTTGTCATGCTCGATCAGCATCCTGTTATGTTGCACACATTAGCCAGTATTCTTTCCTTAAGCAAAACCGAAATGTCGATTAAAAGTAATTTGTCAGTCATCATTATTAAAAAAGATTGGCATCTAGTTGGTTTTTTAGTGGATGAAGTGATAGGCGAGCGTGAAATTATTATTAAACCATTGCAGTATCCATTTACTAAAATTCCTTGTGTTGCCGGTGGTACTTTATCGGGTAGCAGTCGTATTATTGTTGTTCTGGATCCAGGTGATTTAATTGAAAAATCGTTAAATATCGGAAAATCCGCACCTATTTCGTTTACAACTGAAAAAATAGAGGCGCCTGGTCGCCCGCACATTTTAGTTGTGGACGATTCGATTACCACGCGAACTCTAGAGAAACATGTGCTTGAAAGTAAAAATTATCAAGTGACTGTCGCAGTGGATGGTCAGGAGGCATGGGACTTATTACAAAAGCAAAAATTTTCACTATTAATTACTGACGTGACGATGCCTATTATGGATGGTTTTACTTTGACAGAACATGTTAAGAAGAGCGCAAATACAAATTATTTACCTGTGATTATTGTCACATCACTTGGCAGTGACGCTGAAAAAAAACGTGGAATTGAAGTTGGAGCAGATGCTTACATTGTTAAAAGTGAATTTGAGTCGGGCGCTTTATTAGAAATAGTCTCACAATTGGTGTAATGATGATAAGAATTCTAATTGTAGATGACTCAGCAACAGAATTAGCTATTTTAAAGCATATCTTTTCGTCGTCGGAAGATATTGAAGTAGTTGGTTCTGCTATCAATGGTAAAGAAGCGATCGCGCTTGCTGAGAAATTAAAGCCCGATCTAATTACCATGGATATTCTCATGCCTGTGATGGATGGTTATGAAGCGATTCGATATATCATGCGAAGCAATCCAACACCTATTGTTGTTATCAGTTCGCATTTAAATAAGAGCTTAACTAATGCAACTTACGAAGCATTGGATGCAGGTGCATTATGTGTATTAGATAAACCTGTTAATATACATTCTGCTAATTTTAATATTGAAAAAAAACGGTTGATTGATACAGTTCGCAGTATGGCTGAAATCAAAGTAATACGCAGACGATTTTATCAGGAATCTGCCACACAAAAGCTTTCAGTACCTCGTGAAATTCGAACAAAAAAAAATAATTTTGAACTTGTGGCTATTGGCACCTCAGTCGGTGGACCACATGCTTTAAAAATTATTTTAACAAAATTACCAAGTGATTTTCGTATTCCAATTGTGATTGTGCAGCACATGATTCCTGGTTATATCGATGGATTTGTGCAATGGTTAAATGAAAATACAAAGTTAAAAATAAAAAATGCGGTTGATCAGGAAGTTTTAACAGGTGGAACAGTTTATTTTGCGCCAGATAAATATCATCTAACGGTGAAATCAATTCAAGGACAGTTGGTCGCAAAATTAGTTTCCGGTGCTCCAGTTTCTGGCTTTTGTCCTTCGGTATCCGTTTTATTTCAATCCATTGCAAAAGCGTGCGGTGACAAAGCGATAGGTGTATTGCTGACTGGGATGGGTTTTGATGGTGCGGATGGTTTGTTAGATTTAAAGAAAGCACACAGTCATACCATTATTCAGGATGAAAAAAGCGCTGTGGTGTTTGGTATGGCGGGTGTTGCGCAATCACTCGGTGCAGTGGATAACGTCGTTGCACTCGATCAGATTGCGCAGTATCTAATAAATATTATTCGGTAAATCACTGGAAAGTTGTGCTCACTGATCTTTCGTGCCCGAGCCCGTGTGCGTGCCCGAGCCCGTCTTTTCTTCGACAAACCGATAAAAAAAGCTTAGTTTTTTACGCGAAGAAAAAACGGGCGCGGGCACGAAAAATCAAACCATCCTACAACTGCGGACAAAACGTCACAGTATAATTTGTCGAATTTATATTTTGAGCATTCAACACTTGGCATGTAAACGTGCTGCTTGCATCATCATAAGGATAACTATAAGCAGTAGGGCATGCTGTCTTTAACCAAATTAATTTGTCTTTTGCGTTATTTGTCCAATTCGGGTTGATTGCTTGGCAGAGCCCAGTGATTGGACTTGCTGGCACATTTACACCGGGAATAGTGCTCCAATTCACACAACCACAACACGTTGATATAGCACCTATGGTATAGCAAGATTTGCTTAAAGCGCCTGTGCTGCAACCATATAAATCCGCAAACGTTAATGCGCCTTGCACAGGCACGGGACAAGTAAATGGTGCGACATTGTGTAAAGGATCTTTCGCGCAAATTGCATCTGCAGTCCAATAACCTAATAATATTCCACAATTTTTCCCAATTTTTGAGCCAGGCGCTGCGAGAGGATTAAAGCTTTGACCACAGACTTCAGAGCCTGTGCATGAGCCACAGGCCGTGGTCGTGTAAGTCACCCAGTTATAATCATCACTCGAGGGTGGTGTAAACGAATTCCATGTGCACGCGCCCAATGGACTTTGCGCTGTCGCGCTACCCGGTGTGCCACACGAATAAGGTGCGCTTGCGCCACCCCATGTGCCATTGGTGGGTGCCATACTGATCGGAGTAACAGCGCCATTAATAAGCGTGACATCATAAGTATCTTTATCAGTGTTGCCATTCGGTGTATTTGAATAAACAACCGGATTTTTACCTAAAAAAGTAAATTCAGATGCTGTGATAGGTGCAGAAAAACCAACACCAGTTGGACACGCACCACCACCGCCTCCGCAATCACCAGTTGTGCAGGTGCCACTACCGCAATCAGTGCGCGCTGTCACGCCGCCACTCCACACTGCATCAATACCATTATTGTAAGTGTTGAAAGTCACTGTGTTTGTACCTGTGTTTGCAGGAAGTAAATAGACATTCCCAGCAGGCGCTGGATTTAGCCAAAAACAATGGCGTAAAACACTAGGCACAGTGTGAACTAAAATACATTGTGATCCTGGATAACAATCCGTATTGTTTACACAACTAGCCAAATCAGCAGGATGAGCTGGATCAACTTTAATGCTATTCGTTGCGCCAGATGAAACACCAAGCCAAACTTGATTCGTACATTTATTTATAAATTTAATCGTACGTGTTGCTGTGGTAAGTGTGCCATCTGCAAAAGTAATTGGAAAAAATGTGGTGCTGATGGCTTGTTTGCGCGGTCCATAAACCATGGCAAATCGCATACTGAAAGCAGGAATTCTTTGTCCGACGGTCTGTGCACCTATAGCTGAAATAGTCGCATAAGCAGTACAGACACCATGCGGTCCACGCGCAGGAATAACATCACGACACGTATTGGCATAACCTAACACTCTCACATAGGCACTCCGTGCATTCGGAACAAGCGCGTAAGAATGAATGACTTGTGCTGTAGGTGTGTTATTGACGATATAGAATTGCAATGTGATTCTTTGCGCTGTTGCGCCATAACTGACTTGAACTGATGTTGGCTGAATACCAAAAAATAATGTAGGATCCGCTTTGACACAGTCAGAATAAATTCCAAGTACAAGCAATAACAGAAATTTAAATATCTTCATAGTTTCCTTCGTTAATCAAGTATTACGCTTAATTCAAGTAAGGCAGTGTTTGTTTGTATTTTTGCTGTGATGGGTTTCAGGATAGTAATTTCAGTTGAATTAGTTGAAGTGCTTGCGACTCCAAGATTAGTATAAAGATACAATATGGAAAGCAATACGCGTTTGCTCAATGATTTTTTTAAGCCTGCACCGAATGAATAAGTGAAATTATAAGTAGTGTGGTTCGGAAGATATAATTCGCCACCAAAAACACCTTGGCTCGCTTTAACGTTTTCTGCATAGGTTGCATTGATGCGAGCAACTCCGAGGCCTGCTGTGATAAACGGAATAATGTCTTGCCAAAATGGATGTAATCCAACGGTTCCATCTAACATTAAACGTGCAGTTTGTAATTTTAATCGATAGCGATAATCAGCTAAATCAGCTTGACCAAATAAATAGGTTTCACCGCTGTCAGTTGTGTTAAAAACAAATAAATCTAAACCCAGTGATGCGTCATAAAGTGCATGATGAAATTTTTGAACGAGATCGGGTGGCAGTACATAATTATACGAAAGGCCTAAACCGCCAATCACGTCACTGCCGGAGCTTGTTGAATGCAGAGTGTCTCGTTCATCGGATGCGATGATGATGCCACTGCTACTGACGTTTGGGTAACTGATCCCGCCATATAAATTGAATTGTTTGGTGTAATTGGCAGCGTAGCCTGCGAGTGGAAAAACCAGAGCTAAGATGAAATAAATAATTCGCTTCATTTTTGCATTCCCTTGCAAAATAAAAATTTTAGATACGATAACACTCTTTATGGTGAAGTGAAATCTTAAATTATCCTTCCTCTTTTATCTTGAATATAAATTGAAGTAATGAATGCAATGACTGCAAATAACATGAGGTAAAGCGCGGGCGATTTGTTGTTGCCAGTCACTTCAATTAACCAGGTGGCAATCAAAGGACACGTACCACCAAAAATTGCCAAGCCGACATTGAATCCAAAAGAAAGTCCGGAATAGCGTATTGGCGTATCAAAAGCTTCTATCATGCAAACAAAAGCGGTTGGTATGAAAAGGCAGAAAAGTACGGTAAATATTGTCATGGCAATGCATACTTCCACGAGCGAACCCGAGGATAACAACATAAAGAATGGATAGCTAAAAATAAAAATTCCAATACTCGCTGCAATTAACAAAACCTTACGACTGATATAGTCAGCACAATAACCTACGACGACTATCAAACAAATAAAAAGAGCCAAGAAAAAACTATTAATTTGTAATGTGACACTGTTAGAAAAATGATTAATGTTAGCTAGATAGGTGGGCATCCAAATAAATAAAATTTGATAGAATACGCCCCAAGCACTCGCAAGACTAATAACAAGGAATACTTTTTTTATGGCATTTGGATCACTGAATAAAACAGCAAGTGATGAACGACGATTTATTTTTCTTTGTTGAAGTTTTTGGAAAGCGGGCGTTTCTGGTAAAGTGACTCGTAATAATAAACTTATCACACAAAGCAAGGTTCCTGCCCAATAACCTGTGCGCCAGCCCCATGCTAATAATTGTTCTTGTGAAAAAATATTAACAATAAATAATGCTGCAAGCGAGCTGATGAGAATGCCAAGTGCGGCACTCGTTGGTACAGTACTAATCCATAATGTACGACGCTGGGGTGGGGCATATTCTGCTACGTATACAGCGGATCCGGTATGTTCGCCGCCAGCCGAAAGACCCTGACAAATACGAAAAAGACATAATAATATTGGACTCAATATGCCAATGGAATTGTAGCTTGGTAAGCATCCTATTAAAAATGTTGGAATTGCCATCATCGTCAGAGAAATTATTAACGCACGTTGACGTCCATAAGTATCGCCAATCCAACCAAATAAAATGCCTCCAAATGGACGCACAAAAAAACTCATAGCAAAAACGGTAAATGTTAAAGTGAGTGATAAGAGTTGATTATGTGATGGAAAAAACACGTGAGAAATAGCAGAAGCCAAATAGCCATATAATAAAAAATTATACCATTCGGTTAAATTACCAATTGTTCCACCGATAATGATATGCCATATATTTTTTTGTTTGTAACTCATCAAAGCTCCCGCGCTGTTTTCAATTTCTACGGCATGATAAATGTTTTATTACGTAAAAAACAGACAGGGAACGCTGTCATTCTTGCGAAGGGGGAAAAAACTGTCATTCCCGCGAAGGCGGGAATCTATTATAAATTTATTACAAGATTAGTTTAATAATTTGACATTATCATGAGGCATTAATAGATTCCCGCCTTCGCGGGAATGACAGTGTTTCACGCACGGCTAAAGCATAACATTTCCAGTAATTATCATTACTGGAATTGTCATTGGATTCAAGGGGGGGCGGATTCCAGTGATAAGTGCATACCTATTTTCAATTTATTAAAAAATTACAAAATATCCTACCATGGTCTAATCACTTGATAATATGAGTATTTCTTAAAATTAAAATAGTTAACAGACTATTATTCATATTATGGAGGCTATAGTGTATAATTGATACACTAAAATTATATGTGTATCTTTTTATGACAAAATTTAAATTTTATGATTCTGTTTATAACCCTGATAATAGTCTCGAAATAAAAATAGATGATTGTCTTAATCCTTCAACAAATGACACAGTCGTTATTTCACTTCTACTTTCAAAAAATGACACAGAAGACGGTCTTTTAATACAAGGAAGAAAAAGTGGAACCGTTCAACAACTGACTAGTGAAGATCCAAATGTACAACACTATAAGATCGAACATAAGGGGCCAAAGCAAGTTCTCTCTTTTATTAATTACATGTTGTTTGATTTAGGAGAAGCATGCATTACTGCTTCTTCTTTTTATAACCCTTTTATTATTTATAGAATAAGCCTTGGCTATTTTCCTGAAGCTTTTCCTGTCGCAGTAGTGAATATAATTGCACACGCTAAAATAGAGAAAGTGATCGAGATGATTCTTGCACACGAATTCGTGTTAGGATGTAGAGAAAAACTTAGCGAAAAATACGGGAAAAAACCCGTATCAAAATCGATAAAAAATATTTTTGAGAAATTAATCCAACACCAAAATATGAGCTCTATAAAACTAGACGATTTTGAAAAACTCTATCAAATTTTAATTGAAGAATTCAATGGACGCATACCTAATGAAGCTATGCTTGATCGCCATAGATTTCCTATTAATAAAGCTAACTCCCTCTCCATC
This sequence comes from uncultured Coxiellaceae bacterium, assembly GCA_964489265.1. Lineage (GTDB taxonomy): Bacteria > Pseudomonadota > Gammaproteobacteria > DSM-16500 > DSM-16500 > CAYRUP01. The sequence continues at coordinate 9,963 of CAZAXX010000024.1, read as the reverse complement.
TTCGGTAAGCGGGAGCCAAACACTGTTGATCTTTATATCAATATTTTGAAAACATTAGAAGAATCCGGCTTAGTGCAACCAGAGTCTGAAAAAGTTAAGAATATGCTGCAAAATACAGTTCCACTTCCCCAACCTTTGGTCGACATTATTAAAAAATATATTTCTCCATAATAAATTGTTGGAATACACTGTCCTTCACTTAATGCAATGTAATATTAATTAATTTTAAAAATTTCATTAGGGGTTAAATATCCCAAGCATTTCCGTGGTCTATTATTCAACGCATTCATAATAATTTCTAAATCCATATCAGTAATGTCTAAAAAACTACATCCTTTTTTTAAATATTGTCTAACCAATCCATTTGTATTTTCATTTAATCCACGCTCCCAAGAAGAATATGGATGTGCGTAAGCGTCTAGTAATGTGCATCACAAATCAGTTTTTGCACAAATTAGAGTCGAATTGACTTTTTTACTTGCAGCTTGATGAGTGGTTAGATACCATTCAAAAAATACATACAATCGTCTATGCAGGGTAATTTATGCCTTTTGCACTTTTTAAACATAAACATGGTTTATATTACCAAGTAACTTCCGGAAAAAAGTACATTTCTGATAACGCGCGGCTTCCTCAACCCGCCCAAAAAGGAAAAACATGTTGGAAATATAGCTTTGATAATTTACGTGCGGATGTTCGTGTGGGAAAAAAAATCGAATCGCTTGTGCGTATTCCTGACAATGTTCAAGCAGAACAAAAAGGTGATTCCGCAACTTTACTTGTTGTGCAACAAAGACAAATTGAAAAAATTATTTCATCCCATCGCAAACAAATTACCGAAATTGATTCTAGGGTAATGGATGTATTCACGCAATTAACCGATAAAGCTGAAGAAATTAAACAGAAAGCTGTAGAGTCAGAAGCTAATATTAAAAATCCTAATATGGATCGTAAACAATTGGTTAGTGATGCATTTTATTTCATAAAAGCAATAAAAGAACTAGATGAGCGTAAATTACAGTTAGACGAAAAATTGGCATTAATTCCAGATAGTCCGTATAACGCTGAAGATTGTAAAAAAGTGATTGCGATTTGTCATGACACCCTTATTCGCTTGGGATATTCAAATCCTAAACAAGCAATTCTCGACTGGATTCATTCTGTTTATCATAGAAGATATGGCACAACAGTTGCAGATAATTTGATTAGCCCTAGTAAAGTCGAAGAATTGCCTTTAAGTAAGATATGCAATTTATCTTGGATGTTTATAATTGCAGTTGCTGCTGAAAGATATGGTCTTATCGTATCTCAATGGCATCCAGAAGAAGGTTTTGCAGGCTTGGAAAAAACTTTAGAATCAGAAAATGTTTTAGTTGTGAATGCATTCATTGGTGCCCCATATTATGCTGAACCACCTACGCGAGGCAATGATTTAGGTGATTATGAAACATATCACTGGCCACGTTTAGCAAAAACAAAACCCTACAATTCATCGCATGCAATTACGATTGTAGGAGTAGAACGTGTTAAAACATCTAATGGAATTCAAGAACAGGTTCTATTTCTTGATCCAAATTTTGGATCTAACCCCGGCGAAAAAATAAAACTTTGCCGAATTTCATATGAGAAATTTTCACAAAACTTATGCGAAAGCTCAGGGTTAAGGGCCGTTCCACCTTTCAACAATGGTGGACCCTATGCTTATCGTGCAGATATTCGTAGAGATATGCCAAATCAATTACAAAGTTCTTATTTGGCATTAAAAAAATTATATATTGGCAGTGTTGAATCAGCCACTAATGAATATAAACAATTTAAATCGAGTCTTTCGTCAATAAGCAAAAATAGAGTCCGTGAGCTTGAAGAAAAAACACAAAACGCTAAAACCAATCCAGAACAAAATTTATCAGCGCTACAAGAAACAGTAAATCGTATTACATCAGGCGCAGATTATAAGCGAGCGCGGGCAGGTAAAAAAGGTTTAGATAGTTTTTTAAGTATAAAATTAGCAGGTAACAATTTATTATTTACTCAAAATCCCGCGCAGGAGACTGTAAAATCCCTGGAGACAAATGATAAGCAGTCGCGCTGCGTATTAAGTTGACCTTGCTAAATTAAATATTAAATCCATTAGTAAAATTTGCTGTGAAATGATTGAGGAAGAAACCTTATCTGTTTAATTCAATATTGTGCGGCAATAACATCTGATAATCTTGTTCAGTTATGCAATTGCGAATAATATTTAACATCGCACAGAAATATCGATATGGATCGATATTATTTTCGATACAAGTTGCAATTTTTTATTCACTGATTGCAACCTGCGTCGAAAATAAAGTTGATCCTTATCGATATTTCTGTACCATGCTAAATCAAATCCGCAATTGCAAAACTGAGAAAGATTATCAGTTGCTACTGCCAAAAAATATTGCATTGAATTAGGATTCTTTGCTTGTCGTTTAAGCAATGTTGTACTTATTCTTTTGTTGAGCCAAGGTTTCTATTTTCAAGGTCTATGACTATTCGATAATAAACTACTATTTTCAGTTGGGTGTGAGGGTCTTGTTTTACAATAAAATAAAGATGCAACAATATTACTAATAGCACATGTACTAGAAGATAAACTTTTACGACCAATTATTTCTTCGATACGATCAGAAGCTAAACCATGATCTAAAGCATTTTTTATATCTATCAGCCATTGCATAGTCGCATTAATTTCAAATGTAAGCGCAGGAGTAAGACAGCTTTCTAATCTATTGAATATGAGTTTAGCTAAATTTTTATTTATTTCGGTTTCGCTCCATAAATTAGATAAAAAATGCTGAATACAGAATAGAGCTTCCCATTCATCTATTTTTTTATTATAGCTCGACAACGGGCTTCGAGTGATGGGGGTTGCTGTAGCAAAATCAATTAATTTAACCGTATTATCTTGACGATTATAAATCATATTTCCAGGTTTAAGGTCATGGTGAGTCATTTTGTAAAAATCATGTAGCTGTCTAATTTCACCCAGCATGTTTATACAAAATTCTAATGTATTTGTAAGTTGGCAGCCATGATAGTTAAAATCAGGTTTATGGCCTGGTATCAATTTTTGAAATGAAACAATTTTATTATTATCTAAACTGGCAATACCTAACAAATTTTTAAGCAAAAATAACATCATACATTCGTCGGCCGTTTTCATAGGTCGATTTACAAATTCTTCTTTGGCAACCACCCAGCCACGATTAATAAATTGACCATCTTTCATTAAAACGCGTTGCGCCAAGGTAGCAGTTGCGAAGTTGCCTTCACTAAAGGGTGCGGGTGGTAACAAATAAATAAAATTATTATTATCGATTATTACCCGATACCTTAAATTTTCAGAAGAAACACTTAACTCAGTATTAGGATCTTTTGGCAAGTCAGCTAATATGTTATCAGGCAATAATAAACCATTATCATGTAATTGATATGCACTTATCAGTGGGAACCGCCGGGGGCGAGGGCCCTTCTTGACTACAGGATTCTGATGCTCTTTTTTTAATAACCTGATACCCTATCGTGTAGTGGTTTAATTTTCAACGGAATGTTTATTTTTATAACTGGACTATTTAGGAGATCACTATGTCGTTAGGTACCATTTTACTTATCGTGCTTATTCTTATCCTGCTAGGTGTCATACCTACTTGGCCTCATAGTAGAAGCTGGGGATATGCTCCAAGTGGTATTGTTGGGGTTATCTTAATTATCATATTAATATTATTTCTTTTAGGAAGAATTTAAACGTAAAGACAATCAAATTCATCAGGAGTAACGATATGTTAAACTGGGTTGTGCTTTTCTTAATTATTGCGATTGTTGCTGGTGTTCTAGGATTTACTGGAATTGCAGTACAAGCAGCTGGTATTGCAAAAATTCTTTTTGTTATTTTCTTGTTGTTATTTTTGGTTTCACTTGTAATGCACTTATTTCGTAAATAAAACATTTGGGAAAGATAAATTGATATGTTTTTAAATTTATTAAATAAGTTAAGTGAAAAAATCAAATCTGGATTTTCTGTTATCTTACCAGATTCCAAAGAAATGAAATTTGGCGAACAATATCACGGTTCGCCATTTCAAATTGTTATTAATAATCAAAAAGGGTTAAAAGCCCTAAAATCAGGTGACGAACTTAAAATTTCAGAAGCCTATATTTACGGTGATATTGATCTAAACGGAAATATAGATATGCTGAAGTTGCTCGAAATAACTCGTTATTTTTCTAAAAAATATCCTCTTGCTATTCGATGGTTACGAATCATTTCTTTTTTTAGCAATCAAGTTCTCATTAATAAAAAAAGTATTTCTCAGCATTATGAATACGATAACGATTTTTATTTGATGTTTTTAGATAAAACACGTACTTACTCACATGGGATCTTCATAGATGATAATGAGCCCTATGAAAAAGCCGCCTTGCGTAAATTGGAATTTGCTTTGCAGAGCTGTCACATAACAGCGGGAGATAAAGTATTAGATATTGGTGGTGGCTGGGGCAATATAGTTGAATTCTTAGGTACTAAGGGAATTCAGGTTGATGCAGTTACCCTGTCTCATCAATCAGAGACCTTTATGTCCGAATTAATCAAAGATAAAAAATTATCAAATTGTCGTGTTTTTAGAAAAGATTTTTTAGAATATAAAACAGCGAATGGAGAAACCTACGATGCACTTTTCAGCTTAGGTACACTTGAGCACTTGCCAGATTATAAGCGCGCATTAAAAAAATGTGCGGAACTTTTAAAGCCTGGAGGTTATGCATATTTTGACGCTTCCGCAAAAATAGCGGGTGACAAAGGGAGTTATTTTATCGAGCGTCACATTTTTCCGGGTAATCATGAATTGCTCGATATTTATGGTTTTATAGCGGCCACAAAAAATAGTCCATTTGAACTTATTTTTTTAAACAATGATACGCATAATTATTATCTAACACTCATGCATTGGGGAAAAAATCTTGATAAGCATAAAGATGAAATCATCAAACGATGGGGAAAAAAATTATATCGAAAATTTCAACTTTATTTTTGGGGATGTTGCTTTGCAATGTTAAACAATGAAATACAGGCATATCGAGTTGTTTTGCGAAAACGCTTATAAATCACATAGTTGTTAACTGCCTTTCTTTTTACTCTTACTATCTATTTTCAAAGACTTTTTTCATAACATTATGATTTATAAAAAAATATACCCAGTGTAGATGATTTTATAAGCTATACTGATATTAGAGGATATAGATTTTAATAAAAAGGATAATATTTATATTTTTCATCTAGCTTAAATATACGTAGTGAAATCCTTCTCTTAAATATCCTGCTCTTAAGTCACAAAGAGACGAGGAGGTTTTCGTTTATGAGAAACAGGCGAGTAAAACAAGGTTCATACATTAATGGAATAGAAAGAAGATTGCTAAAAGATAGAAGAGCACATCCTTTCTATAGAGCCTTCTTGTCGCTGATAGGATATCATCGCAATGTGCGAAGTCCATTTTCGCGTTTCATGCTTGCGTTCTTAACCTACGCTTGTATTCTTTCTACCTGTACTTCCCTTAATGTTTTTCCCAATCCGACTGGAGGTCAGATAGTCGCGGGAAGTGCGACCATTCATTCTCCTTCAGGGAATGTAGTGAAAATAAATCAAACGAGTAATAAAGCGATTATCAATTGGCAAAGTTTTAATATTGGAAAAAAAGAAAAAACGCAATTTGTGCAACCATCTTCTCATGCAATTACATTAAATCGAATTAACCCTATGCAAGGTGCTTCCCAAATTTATGGTGCATTGTCAGCGAATGGAAGAATTATTTTAGTTAACCAAGCCGGCATTTATTTCGGTCCTGGGTCGCATGTTGATGTTGCAGGTCTCATCGCGTCAACTTCTGATATTTCCAACGCAAATTTTTTGTCAGGAAAATATATCTTTAACCAGTCCTCCCCTTACGCAGGATCAGTCATTAATGAAGGTGATATTGTTGCAAGAAATAACGGCTTGATTGCTTTGTTAGGAACGGGTGTTGTAAATAATGGCGTGATCGTAGCGCATCTAGGCACAGTTGTGCTGGCTTCAGGAAATAAATTTACTTTGGACTTAGTGGGTGATCAGTTAATCAGTTTCACTATTGATGAAAGGACAGCACAGGCAGGCAGAGATAGACATGGCAATACTTTAAAAAGCGGCGTAAGTAACACAGGTAAAATTATTGCGAATGGCGGCACAATTATTGTTTCTGCATTTACCGCGCAAGGTATTTTAGATTCTGCAATTAACATGAAAGGCATAGTACAAGCACGATCAATTTCGAAGAGAGGAAGTAGCATTATTCTATCTGCAGATGAAGGAACAGTGAGTGTGTCGGGACGTTTGGATGTTTCTTCAAAAAAATCCAAAGGAGGAACAATCAAGGTACTTGGAAAAAATATTCTTATTGAATCACCTGCTTTGTTGAATGCTAGCGGCAAAACAGGTGGCGGCGAAATTCTTATCGGCGGAAATGCACACGGCGCAGGACCCGAACAAAATGCAAATTATACTTACATTGCAGCAGGCGCAAGTATTTTGGCGAATGCTATATTAACAGGCAATGGCGGAAAAGTAGTTGTTTGGGCGAATGAAGGCACGCGTTTTTATGGTGATATATTTGCTCAAGGTGGAAAAGAATCGGGTAACGGTGGCTTTGTTGAAACTTCCGGAAAAAATTATTTAGAAGCGATGGGTTCAGTCAATGCAAGTGCGCCTTTTGGCACATCTGGAGTATGGTTGCTTGATCCTTCTAATGTCACTATCTCAGCAGCAACAACTACAGGCGGTAGTTTCAATAACGGGAATCCAAATACGTTTACTACAACAGCCAATGACGCTATTGTTAATGTCAATTCAATCATTACTTCTTTAAATGGTGGAACTGGCGTTACCATCTTGACTACACCAAGTGGCACTCAAAATGGTGATATCACCTTAAATAGTTTGATTTCAAAAATATCAGGCGGCAACGCGACACTGACTCTCACTGCAGCAAGTACCGGAACGATCAATATTAATCAATCTATCTCATCAACAACGGGCGCGCTGTCCGTGATTTTAAATGGAGCGAATGCAATTAACCTGAATGCAGGCATTACCACATTAAATGGTGCATTCACCGCAACAACTGTAGGCAGTACCAGCTCTATCTTGCAAACAGCAGGAACAATTAACACAGGTACAGGCGCGCGAACTTTTACTGTACCTACTACCAGTACGGGTAGTATTGGAACATCTCTTTCCCCTATTTCCACAACGGGCACTGGAACACTCACGCTAACCGCAGGTTCTGGCGGCGCTTTTATTAATAATACGGGAAATTTTACGCTAGCTAATCCTACGTTAAACGCAAATAGTCCATTGACAGTGACATCAACAGGTGTACTGACGCTTCCCAATTTTGCATTTTCAACGGGTACAGGAAGTCTTGATTTTGAAAGTCTGGGTGGTGCACTGCAAACTCAAAATACAATGACGACCACAAGTGGAAATATCACATTAGTCTCATCGGGATTGCTCACAGCAGCAGATAATTTAACGACAGCAAGCGGTAATATTTCATTAACAGGCACAGGTTATACACAATCAAATGCTGTGCAAGTATCCGCAACCAACGGAACGACTTCAGGCAATATCACGGTGAATGCAGGAGCGGGTGCTATTACGTTAGGTACCAATTCGAGATTACTTGCTGGCAATCTGTTAGGTACGATCGGAACAATAAGTGTTACCGGCAACACTATCGCACTCAATACAAGTGGAACGCCATCTCAAGTTGGTGGCACGGGTGCAGCTACAGGCTTTGCAAATTCTGTGACTCTACAACCATTCACAGCAGGTACTAGCATTGGTATTGCAGGAGGTGCAGGCGGTTTTTCACTCACACAATTGGAAACAAATGACATTCGCGCTGTGAATGCGCAAATTGGTAATAGCAGTGCTGGGCTTATGACAATTGCATCATGGACACCCGTTGCTAATTTTGCTAGTGGCGGTCTTATCACTTTACAAACGGGAAGCGGTGGAATTACGCAAAGTGGTGCAATTAATTTAACGACCAATCTTTCCGGCCTTACAGAAGTGACGAGTGGATTATTATCGACAAATGCTGCCATTACAACATCTAACAAAACTGTTTCACAAACCGGCGTTGGTGTAACGCAAGCTGCAGCAACCAGCATTAATACGGGCACGGGAAATATTATAATTAATTCTGGAACAGGTGCCTTAACACTTAATGCAACATCATTTTTATTATCGGGTAATGCAACTGGCACGGCTGGAATAATTAGTTTAACTGGCGATACGATGGCATTTAATGCAACGTCGCAAATTGGCGGTACAGGATCAGGTGCGGGAAGTGCTCAAACAGTCATACTTAAACCGAGTTCTGTTGGTAGAACCGTAGGTCTTGCAGGTGGCACGGGAAATTTATCTTTGACAGCAGCTGGATTAGATAGAGCGCGCGCTGCCAATGTATATATTGGTAGTAATACTACCGGCGCAATCATGATAGGTACAGCAGCTACGACATGGACACCGGCTGCAACTTTTGCAACGAGCTTACTCACACTCGATACGGCTAGCACGATTGCACAAACTGGAACTGCATCAATTAATTTAGGTACGCGAGGTTTGTTACTTAGAAATTCAAGTAATATAACGTTAGCAAATTCTGGAAACACGTTTAGTAGTGTTGCGGCAAATATTGCTGGATCACTTTCTCTGATAAATAGTGCAGCGAATCCGCTAACTATTACAAGTCTAACGGATAATACAGGTACCGTGAGCGGTATTACTGCACCGAGTGGCGTAACACTTCGTACAACGAATGCAAGCTCGAGTCTTGTGCTAAATTCATCTATTACAGCAAATGTAGCGGGTAATTCAATTGTATTAACCGCACCACTTTTTACTAATAATGCAGGAGCATCTGCTCTTAATCCGGGTATTGGTAATTTCCTTGTTTGGTCAAGCAATCCTGCTAATGATAATCGTGGAGGTCTTGTTTATAATTTTAAACAATACAATGCCACATTTGGTGTTACGTCTGTCCTAGGAACGGGGAATGGTTTTCTTTATACCATTGCACCCACCATCACGCCCTCTCTAACAGGAGCGGTAGTAAAATCTTATACGGGCACAACAGTGGCAACTTTAACTGGAAGTAACTATGCTGTTTCTGGCGCTATCGACTCAGATACTGTGACACTCAATAATCCAAGCAGTGGAACTTACAGTTCACCGAATGTTGGAACAAATCTAAATGTGTCTGTTTCAGGAATAAATATTGCCAGTGCAACTAATGGCAGTGCTACTGTTTATGGGTATCAGATTGCAACATCAACTGCAAATGCAAACATCGGACAAATAACAACAGCGTCTTTAACAATAACGGCGAATAATGCAAGCAAGAGTTATGGACAGACAGTGACGTTTACGGGCTCGGAATTTACCCCAACCGGTTTACAAAACGGACAAACAGTGGGTAGTGCAACATTAACGAGTGCTGGTGCTATCAATACGGCGAGTGTGGCGAGCAGTCCATTTAGTATTGTGCCCTCTGCTGCAACGGGCGGTACATTTAATCCAACCAATTACAGCATCACCTATGCCAATGGTGTGTTGACGGTGAATCCAGCGGCACTCACGGTGACAGCGAACAATGCGAGCAAAACGTATGGACAAACCATTACCTTCACAGGAACAGAATTTTCATCACTCGGTTTACAAAACAGTGAAACGATTGGCAGTGCAACGTTAACGAGTGCCGGTGCTATCAATACCGCGAGTGTGGCGAGTAGTCCATTTAGTATTGTGCCCTCTGCTGCAACGGGCGGTACATTTAATCCCACTAATTACAGCATCACCTATGCCAATGGTGTGTTGACGGTGAATCCAGCGGCACTCA
>CAZAXX010000023.1:0-30357 GCA_964489265.1 uncultured Coxiellaceae bacterium | reverse complement strand
AAAGCAGCAGTTGATAAAGCAGCAGTTGATAAAGCAGCAGTTGATAAAGCAGCAGCTGAGAGAGCAGTAGCTGATAAAGCAGCAGCTGAGAGAGCAGCTGAAAAACTAGCAACTGAGAGAGCAGCTGAGAGAGCAGCAGCAGCGGCAGCAGCTGTGAGAGCAGCTGCCGCAGCAACTGTGATACAGCCAGCGCCAGAAGTGAAAGTACCGCCGCCATCGCGAGAACCAACGGCTGCAACCGAGAGAACAGCAGCTACCGCAGCAACTGTGATACAGCCGGCACCAGAAGTAAAAGTAACGCCGCCACTACGAACAACAACAGTTGCAACAGAATCAAAAACAGCAGCATCAGTTGCACCAACACCAGAGACAGTCGCGCAAAATACCATTAACAGCTTGATTGCATACTTAAGTAAATACTACGATATCAAAGGCGACATCAAGAAGCTGTTAGACAACCCGACTATACGGAACGGTTTTATCGAGATAGCTAAAAAAAATGCAGATATGCTGAGAGATGCAGCCCTATTTAATAAACTTATTCCATTATTTGATTCAAAAACCAATCTAGAGACGTTTCGGTCAGAAATAGTCAAATTGAACTCTAGTTATTTCTTTCTTCCACAAATCACAGCAGTAAAAGAAGCCATCATCTCTAATAAACCTAAAAAAACCGTAGAGGAAATTGTAGAAGAAGCAAAAACTAAAATCCTAGCGGAAAATACTATACTTCATGATTTTTCTGGTAGTTATTTCACTAAAGCTGGGGTCGAAGCTATCATAAATGGCGATTACTTTAAAAATTGTTTACGTACCTTAGCTACTCGTTTTAACCCACAATTTAAAAACGGTGATGAACTCGCAAATTATGCTCTCTATCTTTTTAGACCTGATACTAATCCTAGCGAGATTCAAGCAAATTTAGTAACTCATGGAATAACCATAGATTCTAACTTCACCCAATTGACTAATTTTATAAGGAATTTACACTTTGAACATGCAAATCGTTCCACTATAGAGAACGCATTCCACTTAATTAAAACCGCGGCTAATGATATCCAAGAGAAGTATGAATCTAAATTCGATTTGTCTGGCGAAGTAGAGAAACGAAGATTAGAGTTTATAAACCTATTATTGGCTCTAGCCAACTTCTCGGATCTAAAATCAGAAAACGACCTCTCTCAGTTTGTCATAGGCCTCTTTGATCCAAACAAGGGCACAGGAGAAATCCAACGAGCACTAATAGATAAATGGGTAGACCCAAACTTCCATCCGTTTATTATTCAATTCATTGGTCAATTAAATGATACTGAAAAGGCAAAGATCGCAGCAAAAACGCGGGCGTCAGCCACATCAGCTGCAGCTAGTAGATCTGCTAGCGCTGGGGCAGGGCCATTCAACGATCGTCAACTAGAAACATTATTAGGACGGTTAATAATTGAACTGCCAGCCGCTATAGGCAACAACACTGATAGAATGACAAACGCTATTCAACATGAATTAACAACGAATAGGGCAGCATATAAAGCAATAATCAACCTTCCTATTTACCAAACAAATTTTGATCTTTTAAAAACTGATCTAGCTACTCTGATTAGGAAGGAAAGAATAGAAGCTGCAAGAAGCTCTAATTTTGATCCGATTGAGATAAGCATACAACGTCTTACGCGAATAGCGCTACCTCCTGCGCATAGCCCTCGTCCAGCTCCTGCAGCAGCAGGCGCACCGCCCGCAGCGGCGCCAAATGCTGTTCTAGCTCAAACTCGTATTTACGAACTTATTGCTGACTTAGAACGAAAGCTTATGTTTGACATCCCTGGCGTGGTGCCAGCGCTTCGGCAGTTTATTATTGATCAAAGAATAAAAGAAAAACTTACAACTGTTACAACTGGTCCGTATCCTACTCTACTGAACACTCCAGGAGCTCTCACAACTGTATTTACGGATTTATTAAACATCAACAATCCAAGCAACTTTGATCATGTGCAAATTCAGAATGCGTTAGTAAGCAAATTACCAGGAACTACTCCAGCAACCGCACTTGCACAAGCCATTGCAGCATCAAATCAATCAGAGTTTTTATTTCAAAAAAATCAAGTACAAAGAGATAAGTTAGATCATTTGGATGCCCAACATTTAGCCGCCACCACAGAATTGCAGGAATTCAAAAGACAAATAAAGGCAATGTCTAGCCGCGATTACAGAAAAGCTGAACTTGAAATTAAATACGCTGAAGCAAAAGCGCATCTTGATCAAGCGGGGGTATCCGTTAGAGAAGCCAAAGACTTCTATACAGCTCAAATAGGACCTGTTCCTTATAACGACTGGAGTGCCCGCGCTAATCAAGACAATCTAAGTACATTAACAGCGAAAATAGCAACTGCCGCACAAAAGACAAGCGATGTATTAGCCGAAGTAGCAACAGCAAACGTCACGCTTCGCGACGATCTTGCGACTCACCCACGGAAGCTTCCAGCTATACCTACTAGCTTAAGAGATCAGCGACTTGCCTTTTGTTCACGCGTCCTGGCTGCATACAAAAGTGCTTATTTGCTTGACGAGCAAGCGTTAGCTAATGCTAGTGCAAAACAAGGCCTTCCAGATGCGATCAAAAAAATTGAGGAACTTTTAGTAGACATAGATAGAGTTTTGAATGCTCCCCCACACCCAGCCACACCCGGACAAATACGCGACGCCAAAAATTGGCTTACTGAAATGCATGAGCACTTAACAAAGCTTCATGCCCAAATGCAAAGAACACTCACTAAAGAATTCACTCACACCCAACATTTTTCAACAGGGTATACGACGACTGATAAAGCAGAATTTCAACGCTGGTTAAATTCATCAGGCGCAAATGTTCCAGGCAGTTTGGCTGGCAGTATTCGATCTCAGAGCGGGGCCTATACACTCGAACAGCGCGATAAAATGACCGATGAAAAATTCACTGTTTATCCTCCCGGCATTCTTGCTCGCGGCGGAAGCGTGATGCCTGGCACAGAAAAAAAACTGCATTACTATGAACACGAATTCAAAATAGGCAAGACTGAACGGACTGACTTTGAAATCGGAATAGTGGATTTGCCTGATGCGTTTAAGGATAAAAAACTTTTTGAACAATTCTTAAAGAAAAAATTCGCGACCAAGCCAGACATCCTTGCGCCATTATTAGCCAATCTTCCATCATTATTAGCTAGTCTTCCTCGCACATTAGATCAAGACGCTGTCAAGACTTTTGTGGTGACCCATAACTTAGTTGATTTAAATATCCACTTCGCCTCGTTGCGCAAAGATCCTAGTATTGCTTTTTACGAAGAGTTCAGAAAATTTGCCAACGCAGAAAGCAGCATGACTGTAACGAACATTGAAGGTCAAAAGGTACCCTTGCCGCATCCTACAATTATGGATAATGCGTTAGAACTATTAAATAAAATCTCGACACGGCTACCCGCTGCTGACTCTTACGAAAAAATCCATATCGACATGCGAAATGAGCAATTAAGCATTGCACTTGAATGTTTAATTAAAGCAAATGGCTTGCAAGATAGAATTCAACTTAAGTCGGAGTTTAAAGCGAAACCGGAACAGATAGCAGCTGTCAAAGCGGCAGTACAACAGAGACGTAGTAATTACACCATCACTCAAGAAAAAGGAGTAAAAGTTGTTGCTCCATCTCAATTATCGAGTAAACCGATAGAGACGTTAGTATTGCCTAAAAAAATTGAAGATCATGTAGAGAGCGCAAAAGCAACGCCAGTTGATAGAGCTCCTCCGCCACCCGCTCGAAGAAGATAATTCATTGGAATTTCCAATCTGTCATTCCCGCATGCTTTTAGCGGGAATCCGCCTGCTAATTTCTGGAACTCCTAATAATTAATGGATCCCCGCTAAAAGCATGCGGGAATGACAGATTGGAAAGTTAGCGCGGGATTTCCATTAATTTTGTCTCTAACCGATTACGCAACTCCATCAATTGCCCATGAAAAAAATGCCCCGCACCCGGCAGACGAATCAACTCAGGTTTATGCGGCAATGTCTCAATCCACGCAAACACTTCTTCCGCTGAAATAATTTCATCTTCTTCACCTTGCACCAACACCCAAGGACACGTGACGAGCGACAAATCATCTTGTTTAAAACGCGAAACTTGTGGCGCGATGGTGACGAGTTGTTTTGTCGAAATTTTTGTTGCCGCTTTTGTTGCAACATATGCTCCGAATGAAAAACCCGCGAGCCAAATAGTGTCATTTGGAAATTGTGTTTTAAGCCAGTCGGCGATCGTGATGACATCATCGACTTCACCGCGACCTTCATCATGCGTGCCAACACTTTTGCCAACGCCGCGAAAATTGAAGCGGACAGTGCGTAAACCTAGATCGCGGAAAACACGTGCAAGTGTGCTGACGACTTTGTTGGTCATGGTGCCGCCGTGTAGTGGATGTGGATGACAAATGATGGCGGTGGCGTGGCGAGTTGGGACATCTTCCTTGATGGGTGTGGTCAGGATTTCCAGGTCGCCAACGATGCCGGGGAGAAGGAAGGTGGATTCTGTGTTGGGGAAATTTTGCATTGATTGAGTGCCTTTTAGGTTAAAAACGTTTGTCGCTTTGAAAGCCTTCCCACGCAGGGGGAAGGTGCCCGAAGGGCGGATGGGGGAATATAATTCTTCATTTTATTTTACTCCCCCTTCCGGCCTTCGGCCACCTTCCCCCTGCGTGGGAAGGCTTTCAAATCGGCAGGACGATGACTACAACATTTTTTTCAAAAACATTCCCGTATACGACTTGGCATGCTTCGCCACTTGCTCCGGCGTCCCAACTGCAACAACTTGCCCACCTTTATCACCACCTTCAGGACCCAAATCAATTACCCAATCCGCTGTTTTGATCACATCGAGATTATGTTCAATAATCACAATCGTATTTCCATCATCGCGCAAACGATGCAATACTTTTAATAATTGTTCGATGTCATGAAAATGCAAACCCGTGGTCGGTTCATCCAAAATATATAACGTGCTGCCGGTATCACGTCTCGATAATTCACGCGCTAATTTAATTCGCTGCGCTTCACCGCCTGACAACGTCGTCGCGCTTTGACCTAAACAAATATAAGATAACCCAACATCCATCAACGTTTGCAACTTGCGTGCAACAACGGGAATCGGATCAAAAAATTCACGCGCATCTTCAATCGTCATTTCCAATATTTGCTGGATATTTTTTCCTTTGTAGGTAATTTCCAATGTCTCACGGTTGTAACGTTTTCCCTGACAAATATCGCAAACCACATACACATCTGCGAGAAAATGCATTTCAACTTTAATCACACCATCACCCTGACACGCTTCACAACGACCACCGCGCACGTTAAAACTAAAACGTCCCGCCGCATAACCACGCGAACGCGCTTCTTGCGTGCCTGCAAATAATTCGCGAATCGGTGTGAATAATCCTGTGTAAGTCGCAGGATTCGAACGCGGTGTGCGACCAATTGGACTTTGATCAATATCAACGACTTTATCTAAAAACTCGATGCCATCGACAGACTCATGCGCCGCCGGTTCTCGCAACATCGCACCATTTAAAGCGCGCGCCGCAATCGGACCCAGTGTGTCATTTATCAATGTTGATTTACCAGAACCCGACACACCCGTGATGCACGTCATTAATCCCAACGGAATATCAACATCAATTCCACGCAAATTATTTCCGCGCGCACCACGCAATGAAACCATGCGCTCTTTATTCACTGGCACACGTTTGGTTGGCACGACAATTTTTAATTTTCCAGATAAATATTTTCCGGTTAACGAACGAGGATTTTTTAAAATATCCGCAGGCTTACCTTCCGCAACAATTTCACCACCATGCACACCGGCACCTGGACCTAGATCCACAACATGATCCGCACTCATGATTGCATCTTCATCATGCTCAACGACAATCACGGTATTTCCCATATCACGCAATTGATGTAATGTTTCTAACAAACGCGCATTGTCACGTTGATGCAAACCAATCGACGGTTCATCCAAAATATACATCACGCCCACTAAACCCGCGCCAATTTGACTCGCTAACCGAATTCGTTGTGCCTCACCCCCCGACAATGTTTCCGCACTACGATCCAAACTTAAATAATCCAAACCCACATTTACTAAAAAAGTTAACCGACTAATTAATTCTTTTTTAATTTTTGCTGCAATTTCTGCACGATAACCCGGTAATTCCAATTTCTCAAAAAAATCGCGCGTCTGATTAATTGGTTTTTTCACAATCTCCGGTAATGCGACATCCGAAACAAATACGTGACGCGCAGCTTTGCATAAGCGTGTGCCGTGACATTCTTCACAGGGTTTACTCGCAAGATATTTGCCAAGTTCTTCACGCACCATATTGGATTCCGTGTCACGATAACGACGTTCCATATTGGGAATCACACCTTCGAACACATCCGTTTTTGCATAGGTTCGACCTTCATCATTGCGATAATTAAATTTAATTAATTCATCACCACTGCCATACAAAATCATGTTTTGAATTTTTTTCGGCAACAAACTAAATGGATGATCCATGTTAAATTTATAATGCTTAGCGAGCGATGACAGCAATTGATAATAATAACCAGTACGTCTGTCCCAACCACGAATAGCGCCTTCCGATAAACTGAGCCTGTAATCTGTCACCACCAGATCAGGATCAAAATCCTGTTTGATACCAAGACCATCACAACTCGGACACGCACCCGTTGGACTATTGAAAGAAAATAAACGCGGCGATAATTCCGCTAAGCTATAACCACATTCCGGACACGCAAATTTCGCTGAAAAAACTTGTCCCGCACGTTTTGGTTCATCGATAAAAGCAATTGAGGCAAGACCATCTGCCAAACGTAACGCGGTTTCAAATGATTCTGCCAAGCGCACGCGCGCTTCTTCATGCACTTTGATACGATCAATCACGACTTCAATCACGTGTTTCTTACGCAGATCTAATTTTGGCGGATTATCTAATTCAATCATCGCGCCATCAATGCGCGCGCGCACATAACCTTGACTACGCAATTCTTGCAACAATTCAATGTGCTCACCTTTTCGATCCCGCACAACGGGCGACAAAATCATGACTTTCGTGTCTACAGGTAACGCCAACACAACATCGACCATTTGACTGACCGTTTGCGCTTCTAACACATAATTATGTTCAGGACATTTTGGCTGACCCACTTTCGCATACAATAATCGCAAGTAATCATAAATCTCGGTAATCGTTCCGACAGTGGAACGCGGATTATGCGATGTGGATTTTTGTTCGATCGAAATCGCGGGTGATAACCCTTCAATATGATCGACGTCTGGTTTTTCCATCATCGATAAAAATTGTCGTGCATACGAAGAGAGTGACTCAACATAACGACGCTGACCTTCTGCATACAATGTGTCAAAAGCAAGCGATGATTTGCCTGAGCCAGAAAGTCCAGTAATAACAACGAGCTGGTCTCTGGGAATGCTTAAATTCAAGTTTTTCAGGTTATGTGTACGGGCACCACGGATTTGAATTTCTTTCATAATCTCTTTATCTGTCGGCTGGAAAAAGGGGATTTAGTGTAGCACAAATCACGACATGACAGGCTTCTTCTCGTGGAGTAAAATACCCCCCTCTTAAAATAACGAAAATACCCATGTCCCTAGACCTAGATAAAATGAATTCAACCGAACGACACGCAGCGCTTACGTTGGCGAGTATTATGTCTTTGCGTATGCTGGGCTTATTTATGGTGTTGCCATTATTTTCTCTCTATGCGCATCAACTGATAGGTGCAACGCCGTTCTTGATCGGTATTTCCATGGGAATTTATGGCTTGACCCAAGCCATTTTTCAAATTCCATTTGGCGCCTGGTCGGATCGCGTGGGACGCAAAAAAATAATTACGCTGGGGCTGTGTATTTTTGCATTGGGCAGTGTGATATCGGCTTCTGCGACGCATATTTGGCTCATGATTTTAGGGCGGGCATTGCAGGGCGCGGGGGCGGTTGGTAGTACGATTATTGCATTACTCGCTGATTTGACTCGAGAAAATCAACGGACGAAAGCGATGGCGATGATTGGCATGACGATTGGCATGTCGTTTTCGTTGGCGATGTTAATTGGGCCGTTGTTAAATCCCTGGTTGCATGTGAATGGAATTTTTTGGTTAGCGGCGGGTTTGAGTTTGGTTGCGATTTTTTTGTTGTATGCCAAGGTTCCGTCAGGCACCCCCGTAGGGACGAACCTATATGTTCGCCCGGACCTGTGCGAAACTCATTCCTTTTCCTCTGTGCTAAAAAACCCGAATCTCATGCGTTTAAACATAGGAATTTTTTTGTTGCACGCTGTTTTCACTGCCAGTTTTGTCGTAATCCCAATTAGCTTGCAAACGCTCGCCAATTTATCTGCCAACCAGCAATGGATGCTTTACTTACCGACGCTCATATTGGCATTTGCCGCCAGCATCCCTTGCATTATCATCGCGGAAAAAAAACAACGCATGAAATTATTTTTCTTCGGTGCAATCGTTGGGTTGAGCGTGGCTGAATTATTACTTTGGACCTCTGCGCAGAGTCTGTTGATTTCTGCCGTTGGCTTATTTTTATTTTTTGCCAGTTTCTCTGTGTTAGAAGCTTTTTTACCGTCACTCGTCTCCAAAACAGCCCCTGCTGCTCGCAAAGGCACCGCACTTGGGATCTATTCTTGCTCTCAATTCCTTGGTATCTTTGTCGGAGGTTCCATTGGTGGCTGGCTGTATGGTGCGCTTGGCTTAACGAATGTTTACCTATTCTGCACACTACTCACAATTTTGTGGGCAACTATTGCGTTTCGCATGAAAAACCCTCAACATCGGTCATTAACGACCCCATCATTGACTGCAAGCAAATAATTTTTTTCAGGAGAGTTTGATATGGCAAAAGGCAGTGTTAATAAAGTGATTTTAATCGGCAACTTAGGCCGTGATCCAGAAGTTCGTTATACGCCAAATGGTTTGGCTGTTGCAAACATCACGATTGCAACAACGGAAGCCTGGAAAGATAAACAAAGCGGTGAAAACCAAGAACGCACCGAATGGCATCGAGTGGCGTTGTACAGTCGCTTAGCAGAAATCACCGGCGAATATTTGCGTAAAGGTTCCAAAGTCTACATCGAAGGCCGTCTGCAAACCCGCAAGTGGCAAGACAAAAATACTGGCCAAGATCGTTATACGACAGAAGTAATCGCTGATTCATTACAAATGTTGGATAGCAAAGGTGGTAGTGGCAGTGCTGGTAATGCTGATCCCGCAGCTTCTGCGAAAACCAATTCAGAAGCGCCACCTGTGGAAGCGATGGATAATTTTGATGATGATATTCCGTTTTAAAAAACAGTGTTGTGCATTAACAAAAGCCTGTTTATAACAGGCTTTTTTATTTAAAAAGAAAAAGAGGCAATATTGACCCGCTGGACAAAAAGAACTTGCAAAACAAATGAAATAAACGTGCACTACCTTCGAACCTGTGGTGACAAACCCCCACTCGTTCTTTTACACGGACTCATGTTGAGCGGCGCGTGCTGGACTCCTTTGGCGCGAACCTTAGAAAAAGATTACGACGTTATCATGCCGGACGCACGCGGTCATGGTAACTCCAGCGCTCCAAACGAAGGCTATGACTATCATCGTCTCGCCACGGATGTTGTGCATTTAATTGACGCGCTCGGACTTGACGCTCTCATGCTATTAGGTCATTCAATGGGAGGCATGACAGCAGCACTGGTCGCGAATATGCAACCACAACGACTGCGCGGGTTAATATTAGCTGATCCAACTTTTTTGACACCCGAGCGTCAGCGTGAAGTTCATGCAAGTGATGTAGCGAAACAACATCGTCAAATTCTAAATCAATCAAAAGAAAATTATTTGCTCGAAGCTCGGATTCGACACAGCCACCGTACACAAGAAATCATTGAGTTATTTGCAGAAGCAAGATTCCAAACCAGTATGCATGCTTTCGAAATTTTAACGCCACCAACTCCTTGCTATACAGAACTCATCAGCAATCTCATTGTCCCGACCCAACTCATCATTGGTGATAATGGCTCTGTGGTCTCCGCTGAGATGGCCGCAGAACTTACCAAGCTCAACCAGCACGTACAAGTCACTTCTATCGCTGGAGCGGGGCATGCGGTTCCCTATGATAAGCCCGAACAGTTTGCGGCTATTGTTCAAGGTTTTTTACAAAAAGGTTTTGCAAAAAATCTTTAGGTGGTTTATTATTGCGCACTTTCAACACAAGTACTTTTGAGGTTCGTATGCAAAAAATCATTAAGTTATTAGCGTTATTAGTTTTGTTACCTGCGCCTGTTTTTGCTGGCAATTCTTTTATGTATATAAAAGTTTGTAATATGTTAAATAGTTATGGCCCAATGGGTGGTCCTTTGCAACATAACATTGAGTATGTTGTAAAACCGCAAGGCAAGCCATACAGAACAGAAAACTTAAACGGGACTTTGTCTTGGGCTAGCTCTGAATGTAAAGATGCTGAGATTTTCGGGTATGACACCAGCCCAACTGCACCTTACCCTCTTAGCGCTGAATTAACTATTGTTGATCAACAAACCAAAGTGGTTTTATGGAAAGGTTTTGTTAGCAAAAATAGTGATAATGCGAATTTGAATTTCAGTAATCATACTGTACCCAGTGGGAATCACCGCGTTGTAGGTGATGCAGGAAAAATGGTATATATCCAATATTTTCCTCAGCAAATATCTATTGCTCGTTATTAATAACATGAAATAAGTTGGGCTTCTCTGCGAGCCCAACTTTTTATAAACTCATAAACCACCTTTTCTGCTTACCAATTATTTTTATTTCTAATCCCGCCTCTCCCTATCCATTCTGAATTACTGGTATAATTTTATTTAGGGTGTGTCCCTAAACCTTTTGCCAAAGCGAAAAATGAAGAAACCGAGATAAAATTTTTGGAAATTTGAGGAAGATAGCACCGCTATCTGACGAGAATTTTCGAAAATTTTAGCCGGATTATTCATTTTGCAGCTGGCAAAAGGTTTAGGGACACACCCGAGGTTAGCAATATGAAACTCAGAAAAAATGAGGCTCTAATGAGCAATGATGCACGTATCGCGGTACTTGAAACAACAATATTAAACATCAATACGACATTACAAGATATTAAAGGCGATCTTAAAAATCTTGATAGAAAAATAGATACTAAATTCGATATATTAGATAAAAAGATAGATACTAAATTCGATATATTAGATAAAAAGATAGATACTAAATTCGATACATTAGATAAAAAAATAGATGGTAAATTTGATTTCTTACAAAGCCGCTTATGGTCCAATCATTTTTGGTTAATGGGCATGATCATCGGCCTTGCAGGGCTTATTGCGCATACGCAGCATTGGATTTAGATTCTGGATCGACGTCTTTTCACCTTTATTTTTTTCAATCCATCCCACCTCTCTCCCCTTCTGAATTAATGGTATAATTTTATTAGGTTAGCAAAATGAAAGTCAGAAAAAAATGAGGCTCCAATGAGCAATGATGCACGCTTGGCTGTACTTGAAACTACAATTTTAAATATCAATGCGACATTACAAGATATCAAACTTGATATTAAAAATATGGATAATAAATTGAATAATAAAATAGATAATAAGTTCGATATGCTACAAAATCGTTTATGGTCAAATTTCTTGTGGTTAATGGGCATGATCATCGGCCTTGCAGGACTCATTGCACATACGCAGCACTGTATTTGAAAATATTGAATGCCAGCATGCTTTTAGCTGGCATCTGATGACACTAAAACCTCACACTCACCTCACCATAACTAAATCGCCGCACAACACCCGTTTCATCTTCCAACAATAATTCACCTTGTTCACTGATCCCGCGCATCGTTCCAGAAATAATTTGCAGAGGTGTTTGCACGCTCACCACTTTATTTCGTAGCACGTCAGCTTTTTCCCACTCCGCTAAAAATGCAGATATTCCTCGCGTTGCATACACAGGTAATTTTTCTAATAATTCATTCAATAACAATCCCACTAAAAAATTACGCTGCACAGGTCGGCCTGTTAATTCCGCCACATCAATCCAACTTTTTTCATTGGCTTCTTGCACATCCAGATTTAATCCAATACCAATCACCACACCGGTCTTATCATTCCGCTCTAACAAAATTCCAGCTAATTTCCGATTCGCCACCCAAACATCATTCGGCCATTTCAATTGAATTTCTGCGGAAATACCATATTTCCGCAACGCATTGGCCACCATCACGGCAACTGCAATACTTAATCCAGAAATATCCTGCGATAAATGCGGGAAGCGCCAAAGGATAGAACAGTAAATATTAACCGCATAAGGTGAATACCATTCTCGCCCTAATCGTCCGCGCCCTTTTGTTTGCTGCTCCGCCAAACAAACTGAACCAGCTGGCGCATTCGACTTGGCTTTTTCCAAAAGATACGAATTGGTTGAATCTATCGTGTCAAAGATATGCAGTGCGGCTAAGCGTGCGGCATTTGACGATTCAATCGCCGCAGAGATTTTTTCAACATTTAATAATTCTAGTGTCATTTTCATCCTAAATTATAATATTATACGCACGCACGAAAGGTATATGAATAAACTATTGCCTAAGTTAATAAAAATCGATTTAATATAGGCCTAAACATCTGAAAAGGAATTCACCATGAATACAGCACTTTTGTTGATCGAATACCAAAATGATTTTTTCCCAAACGGTAGGATGCCGCTGGAGAAAAGCGTAGAAACCAGCTTAAAAGCGCAAGAAGCATTGCAAGTCTATCGTGCTAAGCAATTACACGTCGTCCATATTCAACATCTGTCCACGCGTCCGGATGCCATGCATTTTCTTCCTTGCACAAAAGGCGTGGAGTTCAATGCGAATGTACAACCATTACGTAATGAAACGATTATTAAAAAACATTATCCAAACGCTTTCAAAGACACAGGCTTATTAAATCATTTAATCAAAAATAAAATTAACCACTTGGTCATCGCTGGAATGATGACGCATCTTGCGATCGATGCAACAGTGCGTGCGGCTTATGATTTAGGTTTTACATGTACCGTATTGCATGATGCTTGCGCGACGAAAAACCTCGAATTCAATAACATGATTATTCCATCACAAAGCGTACATAATGCGTTCTTGGCGGCATTACAACCGTTGTATGCCAATGTAATCAGCGTGAAAGAATTCCTGCAATTGATGAGTACACGCGTTTCTACTTCTACTACGGCCTAGTTTCGTTGGTGGGGCGGACGCTTAGATGGTCCGCCCTAACTTCTTGAATAATCACATTATCTTCTACTTTAATATAATAGCTCCATTATAGATCATATTAGTGTATAATAATAAGACACTTATAAGAATGGTGGCTTTTATTATGTCCAATACACGCGCCGACGACATCCTTAGTGAATTAAAAAAAATTGACGAAGAAAAAGCAGCAAAGGAACAACTAAGAACGGCGCAAAAAATGTCGGCCGAAGCGAAGAAAGTTATCGATGATAATTATCCAGCCTACTATTCTGTGTTACAACTCTGGCAAAACGCCAAAGATTATATGAGCCCGGACGACCGGGTTACCCTCGCAAAAGCCAATCAACTGTTAGACAATTTAAGACTCGAAGACCAACAGAAAAAAGGCCTTCACGTTTTAGACTTTCTCAAAGAACGCTTTGCACAAGTTGTGGTTGAAGAAGGTGTAAGTTTCGGATTAAAAGTCGGTGCTAAAGCCAGCGGTACCAATCTGGTGGTTCCCAGTTTTGTCACCAGCATGGGCGCTGATTTAACTGGCTGGGTCAGTGGATTAGTGGCACGTTCATTAGTCAGGTCCTACATACAAAATTCGAATAACCCATCGGTTGTTTCTTATTTAGAAAAAAATGCTGACAACGTCATGAAAATGGTGTGTGAAGCACGCCAACAACAAATTCAATTTCTCACCGATCAAATGCTCAGCTTCATTGTTTATGTAGGCAATCGATCAGGTGGTTTAACGTCAGAAGAATTTTTCGAAATACAACAGCAATTCATCAAAGCAATCGTCGCAATATCTTATGACATGGATAATACGAGCCTGACGGATGATATCAACCGCACATTTGGAATCCGTGTTCATAGCCCGACACCTTTTGAATTTCAACAAATGATGTTTGGATTGTTTGCTGAAATCTGTGATAAAGCGATTCAGGAAGCCGCCCCGAAACCTTCAGCATTCAATTCGTTGGCAGGTGCAATCACAACACTAGGTAAATCGGCCGTTGCAAAAATGACTTTTCCATTCGATGCGGGTCAAGTCGCTTCGCTTAAAAAAGTAGTTGAACTATTTAATTCACATGATGAAGCCAAACAGCATGAACGAAGCATGCAACTCACTGAAGATGCCAATCTTAAACCTACCAAACTATATTTAAAAAACTTGCGCGATATTTTAGAAGAAAAAAGTATTTTCCTGGGTACGCCGGAGTTTTGGAAAGATGAATATATTAAACGTACCTTAAGAGATCAAGATTTCCAAGCAGAATACCAACAACTCACTGCTGACTTGATTTTAAGAAGCGAAGAACAAGCTCGTGAATTAAGTAACGATCCTAAAAAAATTATTACGCTGCTCACCAATACCAAAAAATATTTGGCTACGCATCCAGAATCATTTTGGTTGAAAGATATTTTTCGTTCGCAATTCAAAGAGCTTATTTTAAAACATGAAAAAGATTTACAAGGCATCGATTTACTGACTGCCAAGCAGGATTATATAGAATTTTTTGGCGGCGCAATAAATGATTTTTCCCTGGGAACTGACGCTTATAACGCATACTTAGCAAAGAAAGAAACAGAAGAAAAAGCGCGCCAAACACTCTTAGTAAATTTCAACAATGTATTATTAGGCGATGACAATCCCTCACTTCCGCGTGACGGCCTCAAAGAAAAAGCCAACCAGACAGCAGCGCATTTTCACTCACCGAATACTGATGTGTCCGCAGAAGAAATAGATACACAACTCACGATGATTAACGGCAATGTGACACGCGCCAAAGCACAATTTAGCGCAAGTGCCGCAAATTCAAACGCCAAAGAAACCGCAATTGACTATCGCATTCGAGGTGGCTTGCATTTTGCTACTCAACAATTATTTTTCTCGTTGAGTCAAGCGATGGGAGCAGAAACAAAAACACTGGCAGAGACTAGTCCAGAATTCGATGTCAGCACATACAAAAAAATCGAACATGTAGTCAAAACAGATTTACTTGAAAGAGCAACTAAATGGGTAACCAGAAATTATCTCACGCATGAAACATCTCTTCGCACGTCATGGAAAGATACCGCATTCACGGGAACTGTGAAAGATTTTGCAGCATCCGTCACGGCCACCGTGAGCAGCATTATCGTAGGCGAAATTTTTTATCGATGTTTTCCACCTGGTAATTTGGTTAATGATGAATTACGTAATCAAGTAAATAACGTAGAAAAAATGTTTTTTGCTAAACATCGCGAGATCATCGAACTAATTAGCACTGAAATGCTGCGTGTTCTTGTTTACATCAAGACGACTCCCGATGTAGCGAAACTGAATAAAGAATTGAATGCAATTGTCTCGCAAATCAATCAAGCCATTGCTGTGTTATCGAATAAAGCCATGGAAGATCCGGGATTTAAAGATTTACTCGAAAGAATATTTCCAGGCTCAGCAAAATCTGCCACTGCATTGCAATTACAAGAAACCATTTATCAACTGTGTTCGGATTTATGCGTAAAAAGTGCTAATGCAATTAATGATAATCCATTTTCGAAAAAAATGGCTGAAGAAGTCAAAACGTCAGCGCAAAGTGTAGCGAGTGTTGGTAAACATGTCGTTGCAGGAGTCGTTGAGACAGTCAGCGAAGCATTTACAGCAACCAGTGCAATATATCTATTTAATGACGTACAACGTTTGCAATTACAATATCTGGCTGATAATTTCGATGCGAGTCGACATGTCATGTTTTCACAAGAGCTTTATGAAAATTCGGTTAGGCCAGATGAGCGTTTTGTTAAAGCTTGCAGACATTTATCCTACGCCAGGACTTTTAGTTTTGTAGGATTTACAAGAACACAACCACTGGTTGGTTCACCCAAAGCATGGTTATTAGATTATAGAGTACGCGCGGATCTTACGCAGAAGAGTAATGCGGAATATGAAGCCAGTATCAATAAACTCATGCAAGTTGCTCATCAGCAAATGAATGACATTATCAAAGATCCTCTTTCACTCATTCTAATCTTGCAAGCAACCAAAGCATTTCTCGATGAACGTCCTGATGATGCCGCGCAATTAGAATTATTGCCAAAACTACGTCTGCAACTACTACAATTGACGATCTACATACAAGAATATTTGTATGTAGAAAAAATTACAGATGCAAAATATCGAGAAGACGCTATTCGAGCACTAGGCTCGGTAAAACGTTTTTATACGGATGTTTTACAAGGTGATGTTTCTGATATCGTCAATGCACGCAGCTTGCGCGCCAATCAAGCTGGCGTGAAAAAGGCATTAACTGATTTAGAGAACAGGCTCTCAGAAGAAAAACAGCCACTATTTCTAGGTTCTCCTGCACTATGGCTGTCAAGTTACCCTTTACGTCAAACCACACCAAACATGAAATTTAGTGGGAATAATCCACCGCTTCATTCTGGCAATGTTGATCAATATATAAATAATACGCTAGAATTTTTCGATAAATTATCTAAAGATAATCCTTCTTTATCTGCACTGTACCGCTTATTACTTATCAAGCAAGTTGCAGAGTACATTACACCGGGCACTACAACACATTATAGCAATGCCTATGTTCGTGGTGCATTAGAAGCGCGCTTACTGACAAAGTTATTCAATGGAAAAATTCAATATCCTGTTTTAGATGATATCGCTCAGATGGAAAACGTGAGCGTAGATTTTAATGAATCGCTATTGCAATTAATGGCGTATTTCCCAGATCAATCTGATCTTTTTGATTTGAGCTGGACAGAAGGATACTTGGAAAATGACAAAGCAACTGAATTTCATCGCGCAATCGATGCGGCTTGCAAACAAGAACGAGCAGAATATTTAAAACAAGCAAAAGAACGTGAGCTACACGAAAAACAATTAACAGCGCAAGCAGAAAATAAATCGCAGTCTATTGATCCAACTCCTGAGTACACACGCTTGCAAATCGTCAGCGCAATTTACGACGAATTAGCAAGACAAGAAAGCAATAAAGTGCGCGCAGATTCGCTTAATACCCGCCGTGATTTAAATTCCGTACGCTTTGGGAAAATAGATACACCACGTTCACACGTGATGGGTGTTACTAATGCGTTTGCACAGGCGGCAGGTGCTGTAGTCGATGCTGGTTTTGGTTTTACAAATAAACAAAAGCCACAGTTGTATAAAATCGACATCGAAAAAGAACAATCATTTTTTCAAAAATTATCTGGCACATTTAAAGATTGGGCGACCGGTGTTGCAGCACGAAAAATAACGAATTGGACTGTACAAAATGCAGCGGGCCCCGTCTTACAACGTGTCAAAAATATTTTTGCACCACAAACAGGCACCGTAGGCAATATAGCGGTTGATACAGCGACGCAAGTCACTGGCTGGTTAGCCGGCATCTTTGCAGAACGTCTCGTCTTGCAATTGTTAGCAGGCAAGTCAGATAAATTATCTGATCAACAAAAAATTGATATTGAAGAAAATTGCGTAAAACTTTGTGAAAATTATCGAACCACCATCCAAACAATTGCCGAACAATTTCTGGTTTTGTTAACTTACATAAAAGAACGCCCCGATGGTGTTGATGTCGATGAATTAAACGCTATTTTATCGCAATTAAATGGCGCCATTGCAACACTTTGTCAAAACGTTGCTTTAGATCATGAGATAGGATTAAAAGATTTATTCAGAGAATTAAAAGGTGAAGACAACCGAATCTCACCGAATGAATTGCAAAAACAAATCATGCTGCTTTGCGTCAAATTATGTGACAACGCACATGGCGCTGAAGCAGAAGGACTTGTGGCGCGCGCTCTTAAACCTTTACAAGGTGAAGTCGCAGGAAATACTGCTGTCAGTGCGCTGGATTTTTTATCTGAGCTTTTGACCAATCAGCGATTAGTGACTGAGTTTAATAGTTTACAACGCTCCACCTTACAAACATTATCAAATAAATTAACTTTCCAAGCGAATACATTAGACACTCGTTTGGGTGATGAATTAGTTAATCGACTTGATCAAGATTATTTAGATCAACTAAACTCACTGACTGAACAAAAACTTTATGGATCACCACAAAGCTGGATCAGAGAATATCGACGTTATTTTAATCCTGCGAGCTCTTTGAGAAATGCGTACCATGCCGCAATTATGGATTTAGTTAAGAAATCAGCCGAGCAATCTGCGGATTTACTTATTCATCCGGAGAAAATAATTGCTCTGTTGACAGCGAAAGCTGAGCAAAAAAACCTTCCACCTAATTACACATTACAAGTCCGTGAACAACTCACACAGCTGGTATATGGCTTAGAAAAGAATTTGACGTTGCTAGCAAATGGTTACACCATTCATGGCATCAACGATCCAAAAGATTATGCGAACAAAGCAGCGTTAGCATTGGGTCATATTAAATATCAATATGTTCATCGCTTCAAAGGCGACGCAAGCGACATTGATAATGCATTACGTTTACGTTTTGCAACGCCGATGTTGATGGATAATTTGATAAAGCTGCAATCAATTTTAGAAAGAAATCCAGAATGTTGTCGTGGCGCGCAAAGCTTGTGGTTGTCTGCTCAACAACAGTTAGACATTCCACTGCCTTCTCACATGATGACTGCAGCCACACTGACACCTGACAATATTAAACCCTGGCTTGATAATACGCGCCATTTGTTGGAATCACTTAAAACTAGTGATCCTCAACTGGCTGAGTTATATCGTTTGTTTGTGATTAAACAAATTTGTGAATTAGCGACTGAACGT
This sequence comes from uncultured Coxiellaceae bacterium, assembly GCA_964489265.1. Taxonomy (GTDB): domain Bacteria; phylum Pseudomonadota; class Gammaproteobacteria; order DSM-16500; family DSM-16500; genus CAYRUP01. The sequence continues at coordinate 11,278 of CAZAXX010000023.1, read as the reverse complement.
TTTGATTCATTCTTACAATTCCCAGCGCAAGATTTCTTGAGAGAAATGGGAATTGATTATGCTACGACACAAGCGATTGCAACATTCAGTGAAACGCAATTTGATTTTAATTATTCATTTGAAGCGATGCTTGCTTTCTTAAAAGATAATGTGTCTTTGAAAACACAAACGAATATTTATTCTGATCCATTGATTGAAGCATCTGAACGAGTTTCGAGTGCTCTTGAGACGAAACGTTTAATGCAATTAAAAAGAGAGCGTCAACTAGCAGATTTTAAGCTGGAAGATACTGAATGGAAACGCGCAAAACAAAGTCATGAGCGCACTAAAGCAGTGTCTGAAGCACTTTACAAACATGCCAGTATGAAAAAAGAAGAAGTAGATATTCGTTTTGCTCAAGCTGAAATGAGAAATTATATTCAGACGCTGCCTCCTATGTCTTTTGATGCATTAGCAGCTGAAGCGAAAAAGAGAAAAGTCGAAACGGAAATTAAAACAGCCGCTCAACCCATTGAACAAAAAGGCGAAGGATTTGCGCTGTTTATTGAATTAGATAATTGTCTTGCCGCAATCAATCGCACACTCAATCATGTCACAGACACTGATAAACGAACTCTTCCTGCGTTTACATTAGAAACTGAATTCAAACCTGGTCAATGGCAAGGGTTAAAACAATTTGTCATCAGTAGTGCGGCAAGAGATGGTAGTGAATTGGTATTACAAACGTCACTTAATATGGGTTCCCCATGGATTCCTCCCGGTGCTTCGACACTCGTAAAATTAGGTAGTGGCTTGGTAATTCATTTAACCGGTTTATTCATCGGTAAAGCCACTGAATTATATTTAAAGCCGCAGAATAGTTTGAATAAAAAAGAGAAGCTGACGATTGAGCAATTTAAAAAAGCTCATCTTCGCAAAGCAGAATCTGCTATTACTACTATTACCACCGAAATGCTGCGCTTGTTAAAAGGCGTATGCGAAGCAGATCCGGCATTCGATAAAAATAAATTAGATCAGTTTACCAAAGAATTTGTAAAAGTCATTGTGACGCAAGTAACAGACACATTAAGAGCAGATAAAGGATTTTTTGAATTACTCAAATTAACCAAGAGCGAAACAACGACAACACTGGAATTAACCGCTAGCATTTTAGAGTTATGCAAAGAGTTATGTGTAAATGCAGACACTGCTATAAAAGATAACCCCATCGCTCAATTTTTTGATATCCATCAGTTTAGTCTTGCTAATCGACAAAGTTTACGTGTTCTGTCTACGACATTTGATCATATCATTAGTGATGTTCGACATCAGGAACAACGTTTATCACTTGCGCATTTGAAAGCAGATGAAAATTATAACACTGCGCTCGATACACTACGCAGGAAAGATTTATTATTAGGCGATGATAATGCCTGGTTAGCTGATTTTTCGATACGCATAGCAGAAGATAGTGACGCGCTGAAAAAAATATTTGATGCGAGCGCCAAACAAAAACAAGAACTCATCGCAAATCCTCACTTGCTAGGCAAATTATTAGATGACACGTGTCGTCTTTTGGAAGATCCACAACAAGCCGCGACACTTGCTCATCCAGTTGCATTGCAGCCCAAAGTCAGACAACAAGTATTACATATCGCACATGGCATTATTCAAAACTTGCAGGCGATGGCGAACCATGGAGAATCTGAGGCAAGTCCTAATGAATTAGCAAAAATTCAGCAATACACACGTGATGCAATGTCTGCGCTTTCTGCTATTCGACAAAATTATTCGCGTTTAGGTGGTGATCCATCCGATTTTGAAAATGTCATGCAATTAAGCCATGGCACTCACAAAGAGGTTTTGGATCAAGCATTCCGTACCTTACAAAAAATTATTGACCCAACGAAAATATTAACAGGCTCTGGCACGCTCTGGCTAAGCGCTCTACCTGATGAAAAAAAATTACATGACCAAACGATTACAAATCATAACTTTGAACAGTATTGCAAACATACGACTGATTTTATTCGTGAATTGGAAGACAGTAAAAAGCCTCAATTAGCGCAATTATATCGACTATTTGTTATTAAACAGTTGTCTGAATTGCTGACGAGTAACTCACTCAATGAAGAAAACCTGACTAAGATTGCGCGAGATATTTTACCCGGGTTTGGAATAAAAAGTTATTTAGCGATTTATGAAATTGATAGTATCGGACGCATTAAATTTGATTTGCAAGATAACTTGATAACGCTCTTGGCGTTGGTGTCTGATCAACTCGACATGCAGCAGTTAGCTGCCGAATTAAATTTGGATTTATCACAACAGTTAGGTGATCCGATTGATGCGATGATACGCTCGGCATTATTAGTAGATACGCTGCGTGCAAAACCAGTGAAGAATACAACTCTTGCTATCGATTCAACTATTGCTACCATGGATACGTTGAATAAAGAAATGCAGCTTGCGTTCCAAAAACCTGCGCCGACACCACCGTCATTGCCGACAGTAAGAAGCATAAATCTCACGTCGCTTGGAGCTAATGCACAACCACTGCTAGACAGTTTTCCTAAAAAAAGGAGTAGATGGGCATGGCTTACTGATTTTGGAAATGCAATCGGTCGATTTTTCAAGAGTTGCTGGCCATCGAAAAAGTCAGCAGTACATCCGACGCCGACTGTTGTTGAACCGCCGACAACAACTCCGCCTGCTGTTACTCGCTCGGGCTCGACACAAGCTGATTTGATGAGAGGATCATTGGGTCGCGGATCGGTAAATAGATCGAGTACGAGTATAAATACAGATGAAGCAGTTGAAACTAAGTCACAGAACACATTGAAGAGAAAACAAAAGTCAGCAGAAGAACCTCTTTTGTCCGGCGATCGTTTACAGCCACCACCGTCAATACGCACAATATCTAAGGGAACAAAAGGTGGCCGTTGAGAACCGCCGGGCGGACAATGCGTTACACCCCGTCATCCCGCGCATGCTCCTAACGCGGGATGACGGTGCACCGACACCCCGTGTTTAACAATTCCCAAGCACGAATTTAATCCCACGTTATAAGCCAACTCCGCCGGATGCGCGACATCCCACACGACAAAATCCGCTCTTTTCCCAAGAGACAACGTTCCTCTTGAAGCCTGCAAACCCAACGCCGCTGCAGCATGTTGCGTCACACCCAAAAGCGCTTCTTCCGGCGTCAAACGAAATAACGTACATGCCATATTCAACATCAACAACAACGACGTCACAGGCGACGTGCCTGGATTACAATCTGTCGCTATCGCCATCGGTACTTTATGTTGACGCAATAAATCAATCGGCGGCAATTTTTTTTCGCGCAAATAATAAAACGCGCCCGGCAACAAAACTGCAACCGTTCCTGCATCCGCCAACGCTCGCACGCCTGCTTCAGAAAGATGTTCTAAATGATCCGCTGATAACGCCTGATATTTCGCTGCTAAAATCGCCGCACCCGAATCGGATAATTGCTCAGCATGACATTTAATTGCAAAACCATATTTTTTTGCAGCCTGAAACACACGTTCCGTTTGCGCCAAATCAAAGCCAATCGTTTCGCAAAATACATCAACCACATCCGCTAATCGCTGTTCCGCAACGCGTGGCAACATTTCTTCGCAAATAAAATGAATATAATCATCTGCACGATCCTGATATTCCAGCGGCACCGTATGCGCGCCTAAAAACGTTTTCACGACAGTGATATCCAGTGTTTTCTCAATGCGCTTCGCAACTCGCAAAATTTTTAATTCCGTTTCAAGATCCAATCCATAACCTGATTTAATTTCAAGTGTCGTCACCCCAGACGCGATCAATGCACGCGCACGCTTCACACTTTGCTGAAATAATTCTTCTTCTGACGCTTCACGAGTTGCCAAAACCGTTGAACGAATTCCACCACCTTGTCGGGCGATTTCTTCATAGGAAACACCATTCAAACGCATCTCAAATTCATGACTGCGATTGCTCGCATACACTAAATGAGTATGACAATCGATAAAGCCGGGTGTGATGCAACCATTTTCTGCTGAAAAAATTTCGTGAGCAGATTCATGCGGCAAATCCGCACGCCGACCAAGCCAGGCAATTCGCCCATCCAGGATGGCAATGGCCCCATCCTGAATCAAACCATATGCAACATCTTGATTTTCCATGGTTGCGATCGAGCAATTTATCCAAAGTGCATCCCATTGCTTGTTCATCTAAACCGTCCTTTAGGTTAGAATAAATAGATTAACCCCATTTGAGCATGAATAACGATGAGTTGGAATACCCGTTATTTACCACCTGATCAAACCCAATGGCGAGGACGCGCTGATTCCCCGCCTGGCGCTCTATTTTTTCAAATTGTGCAAATGGTCAATTTGCTTGATGATACGCATATTGCTATCCACAAACCCACTTTCGCGCTCGTCGGTTTTAAATGCGATAAAGGAATTCAACGCAACCTGGGTCGTGCAGGTGCTGAGGAAGGTCCAAATGCCATTCGACAAGCACTAGCGAAACTGCCTGTTCAGAAGCAGTCTTTTTCTTGTATTGATGTCGGCAACATTGAATGTCTGGATGGTGACCTTGAAACCTCACAACAAGCGTTGGGAGATATTGTTGCGTTGCTGTTACGTCAGGGCATTATTCCTATCGTTCTGGGCGGCGGACATGAATTGGCATGGGGACATTATCAAGGCATTCGAACAGCGTATCCGGAAAAACATTTAGGCATCATTAATTTTGATGCGCATTTTGATATGCGCCCTTTATCGTCGGAACAAAAAGGAAATTCAGGCACGCCATTTTTACAAATTGCGGCAGCGCATCAGGCAAACCAATTGCGCTTTGATTACAATTGCGTTGGCATTCAGCACGCGGGTAATATTCGACAAATTCACGAGACTGCAAAAAAATACGCGACAAAAGTGATTTGGGCAGAGGAGTTGCATTTAGGTCATCAAGAAAAATGTATTGATTTTGTTGATCGTGTAGTTGACGAAAATGAAATTGTTTATGTGAGTATATGTCTTGATGTATTTGCTGCCGCATTTGCACCCGGCGTCAGTGCAACACAACCACTAGGCTTATTTCCTTGGCATATTATTCCACTGATTCGCCAATTAGCTGCCTCTGGTAAAGTGATTGGTTATGATATCGCAGAATTGTCACCACGTTATGATATCGATCAAATTACAGCAAAATTAGCCGCCAATTTAATCTACGAGATTGTTCATCACCACGATCATTTATGAAATAACACAGGAAAAATTAACATGGAAAAGACTTTACGCCATGACCCATCACGTCATATTCGTGCTGCACATGGCAATCAACTCACTGCAAAAAATTGGTTAACCGAAGCTGTCATGCGCATGCTGATGAATAATCTGGATGCGAATGTTGCAGAAAATCCCAGTGATTTAGTCGTTTATGGCGGCATTGGACGCGCATGTCGTGACTGGAATTGTTTTGATAAAATTATTGAAGCATTAAAAAATTTAAATAACGATGAAACACTTCTGATTCAATCAGGCAAACCTGTTGGTGTGTTTAAAACGCATATCGATGCGCCACGCGTTTTATTAGCAAATTCAAATTTAGTTGCACACTGGTCGACCTGGAAAAAATTTCATGAGCTGGATCAAAAAGGTTTGATGATGTATGGCCAAATGACCGCGGGATCCTGGATTTATATTGGTAGCCAAGGCATCGTGCAAGGCACCTATGAAACTTTTGTCGAAGCAGGCCGTAAACATTATGCTGGGAATCTCAAAGGCAAATGGATTTTAACTGGTGGTTTGGGTGGCATGGGTGGTGCGCAACCACTTGCTGCAACCATGGCAGGTGCATCGATGCTTGCTGTTGAGTGTGATGAGAAACGCATCCAACGCCGACTTCAGACAAAATATTTAGATGCAAAAGCAACTACGTTAGATGAAGCATTACAGCTTATTCAAGATGCGCATAAACAAAATAAAACAATTTCCGTCGGATTATTAGCAAATGCCGCAGATATTTTTCCAGAGATAGTGAAGCGTGGCATACGTCCTGATTTAGTGACCGATCAAACGAGTGCACATGATCCGTTAAATGGCTATTTGCCACGCGGTTTTACATTGCAAGAAGCAGAAGAACTTCGCAAAACAAATCCGGAACGTGTTATTCAAGCCGCAAAAGAATCTATGGCAATTCAAGTGCGTGCGATGCTTGCGTTTCATGCGCAGGGAATTCCGACATTTGATTACGGCAATAATATTCGTCAAATGGCCCAAGAAGCAGGCGTTACCAATGCGTTTGATTTTCCCGGTTTTGTGCCTGCTTATATTCGTCCGTTATTTTGTCGTGGTGTGGGTCCGTTTCGTTGGGTTGCATTATCGGGTGATCCTGAAGATATTTACAAAACAGATGAAAAAGTCAAAGAACTCATTCCAGATAATCCACATTTACATCATTGGCTGGACATGGCGAAAGAACGCATTCAATTTCAAGGTTTGCCTGCACGAATTTGTTGGGTCGGTTTAGGTGAGCGGCAACGCCTTGGCCTTGCATTTAATGAAATGGTCGCAAAAGGTGAATTAAAAGCACCGATAGTTATTGGCCGCGATCATTTAGATACAGGCTCTGTCGCAAGTCCAAATCGTGAAACAGAAGGTATGCAAGATGGTTCAGATGCCGTCGCAGATTGGCCGTTATTAAATGCATTATTAAACTGCGCGAGTGGCGCAACCTGGGTCAGCATTCATCACGGTGGTGGTGTTGGCATTGGTTATTCGCAACATTCTGGTGTTGTCATTGTTGCAGATGGTACACAAGAAGCTGCAAAACGCCTGGAACGCGTATTAACGAACGACCCAGCAAGTGGTGTGATGCGCCATGCAGATGCTGGCTATGACATTGCAATTCAATGCGCGAAAGAACATCGCTTAAATTTACCTATGATAGGATAAACCATGTTACAGACGAATAAATTTATTTTAACGCCCGGTCAACTCACCTTTTCTGATTTAAAAATTTTGCTAGATGAAGCGACTGTCCTCGAATTAAATCCCGACTGCATAGAAAATATTTATGCGTCAGAAAAAGTAGTTGCAAAAATTATTGCTGAAGGCAAAACAGTTTATGGCATTAACACAGGATTTGGTTCTCTTGCCAGCACGCGTATTGATACAGCGGATTTAGAAAAATTACAACGCAGCATCATTTTATCGCACGCAGCAGGCACCGGTGAATTACTGTCTGATAAAGCCGTTCGACTTATTTTGGCGCTGAAAATAAATAGTTTGGCACGCGGTTATTCGGGTGTGCGTTTGCAAACGATTGATGCATTGATTCGGATGTTTAACAAAAAAGTTTATCCGTGTATTCCATCGCAAGGTTCCGTCGGTGCGTCGGGTGATCTTGCGCCGCTTGCGCATTTATCCGCAGTATTATTGGGCGCGGGTGACGTTCGTTATCAAGGAAAAATTCTTTCAGCTACCGAAGGTTTAGCTATTCTTGAACTTGCTCCTCTGACATTCGCACCCAAAGAAGGCTTGGCATTATTAAATGGCACACAAGTTTCTACTGCACTGACGCTGCTCGGATTATTAGGCGCGGAAAATAATTTTGTGAGTGCAATAATTGCTGGTGCATTAACAGTGGAAGCAGCGCTCGGCAGTAGTAAACCTTTCGATGCACGAATTCAAGAAGTGCGTGGTCATGCAGCACAAATCACGGTTGCAAAAATGTTGCGTGAATTATTAGCGAATAGTCAAATTCATGATTCGCATATCGATTGTGGCAAAATACAAGATCCTTATTCGTTGCGTTGTCAACCACAAGTCATGGGTGCTTGCTTGTCACATATTTTATTTGCGCAACAAACATTGATGGTGGAAGCAAATGCGGTATCAGATAATCCACTCGTTTTTTCTGAAAAAAATGAAATTATTTCTGGTGGAAATTTTCATGCAGAACCGGTTGCAATGGCGGCAGACACACTTGCTTTAAGCATTGCAGAAATTGGTGCACTGTCAGAGCGCCGCATTGCTTTGTTAATGGATTCAAATTTCAGTAATTTGCCGCCCTTCTTAGTCAGAAATGCGGGCGTCAATTCCGGTTTTATGATTGCGCAAGTCACTGCAGCCGCGCTTGCCAGTGAAAATAAATCACTTGCGCATCCTGCGAGCGTTGATAGTTTGCCAACATCCGCAAACCAGGAAGATCATGTCAGCATGGCAACTTACGCTGGTCGACGTTTGTTAACCATGGTTGAAAATACGATGGGGATTATTGCAATTGAATTACTGGCGGCCTGCCAGGGAATTGATTTTCGTAAACCTCTAAAGACATCGCCCAAGTTACAGGCCGTAGTCGAGCTTATTCGTGAAAAAGTTCCTTTTTATCAAGAAGATAGGTATTTTGCACCTGATATTGCAGCGGTGAAAATGTTGTTGAGTTCTGGTCAATTAATGGGCATAATAGGAGAAATTAATAAATCCTTAAGCTGAAATAAGTAGCATAAGGTCTCTGACATGCCAGCCTTTGCTGGCATGCAAATACAAACGAGATCAAGATGGGTTTTAGCAATTTAAAGTTTCACAAGAAAAAAGGAGGAGGCGCTCAAGACGGAGGAGAATATTGTGGTGTTTATACAGCGACGCTGGATGAAGATTCACGAACTTTTCTCGCGAAAAAAGAACCTACCTTAGGAAAAAATGCCTGTGAACTCGCTGCAAGTATTATCGCAAACTCTTTCCATTCTTACGTAACAAAAGAACTTCGACAAGAACCTGAAGAAAAAGAACCCGCTGGCGTGCATCGCGCGGAACGTTTCGCCGTTGTTAAACCGATACAAGCAACCCAACTCGTTGTCGCCGAAAATTTCCCAAAGACAGACAAAAAACCTGAAGAAAAAGATACGTATGTCGCTTCTCTGTTTGCATCCCCCAGATCAAAAGATTTTTGGGATTTTTCCTATGTGCAATATCTGGAAAATAATGCCGTTTTCAGAAAATTACGTCACAGAAATAAGCATCACTATTTACAGAAACCGACCAAGCGTCCGAAATTTTTAGGCACAGGCGAACCAAAAACAGTTTTTGATACTGTCATGGCGAAAATAGTTGAAGTCAATCCGCATTTTTTACAGGAGTTTTCTGATGCGCGCGTCGTTAATTTTATTATTCAAAACTTTGATAATCACTTTGGTAATTTAGTAATTAGCCACGAACAATGTGGTCACTGTGATAATTGTATAGCTGGAAAAAGTTGCAGCTTACCTCCACTTGAAAATGTCCATCTGCATAGTATCGATTTTGCCGGTGCGTTTGATCCCGCGTATAAAAAATTTAATGATTATGTCTCGCCGGTGCGTAAAGGCCCGCATAATCCACAACCTACCAATCATAACGACGAGTATTCACGTAAGTGGAAAATCACGCCTGAAATGGTGACATCATGTGAAAATTACATTGCCGCCATTCAAGCGACAGGCGATGAAACAAGTAGAAGAGTCGCTCATGAAATTGTTGAAAACTTTGACTTACCTGAAGTTGAAGCTTATGTCGTACGATTAATGGAATCTTACTCGAGAAGCGAACGACGACAATTTTCTATTGAACTAGGCGAATTGCCTGATGATCAAAAGAAAAAGTTTTTCCATGACAAAATTATTTCTTGTTTGAACGACAATTTTTTAAAAAGAGCAATACCGCAGTGCGAACAAGAAAAATTTGAAATTCAATTGAGCTTGTGTTTCGAACCAAAAAAACCAACACGCCCAGAGTTGGGCTTTAAGCTTAACCGAGAAAAATTACTGACTTTCTTCCGCCAGGTAGGTACCGACGTTCAAGTAGAACAAAAAATTAAAGCAATGAAATTTAGAATGATCGGGCAGGAAGATTATTTAAGCGAATTACAAAAAATGACACTGGATGTTCTTGAAGAAGCTCGCTCACCCAAGCCGCATTCTGAAGAAAATGAAGGTCATTCACTTGAGGGCCGTAAGAAAACGCTCTCTGCTATTTTACGGCATAAAAAGCCTGAATCTACGTTATTATTAAGTAGGCATGGTGTATTTAGAAAAAAAGAAGTGAGCACACACGCACCTGTTTCACTTAAAAAACGGTTGCGTAATGCAGTGTTTGACATTTATGAATTGAGTCCAACATCAAGCATGTGGTCGCGAATCGGAAAAGTGTTAGGCTGGCTGCCAATTGACAGAATGAAGTGGTTGCCACATCCCATCAGAAAATATGTTGCGAAACCGCTTTATTTTATTCTCATGTTGCCGCGCACACTTTTTAAAATTGGCTTGGAATTATTACCTGAAGCTGGCGCACAATTTTTTGGTTGGATGCGTGATCACAGTTTATATTATTTAAAAAATAAAGATAATCGTGTATTTAAAAATCCTGTCACGCTATCAAAACACATTGGTGCAGCATTATTTTTTGCTGTAGGCAGTGTTTTATCACCACTATGTAAAATAGCTCGTCAAATTGGAATGCGCGTCACATCGCCTGTGCGATCGACAAAAGAAGCTTATCGCTTCGGCAAAAAGCTGGGGGATCATCTTGGAAAGCCGGCGGGATATTTTTTTGGAGCACTCGCCGCACTCACGAGCATGGCTGTTTCTGCTGTTGGTATTCTTACAACAGCTGCTGTGGTAACACCTCTTGCTGTCAGTGGTTTAAGCGCGATTGGATTAAGCGGCACAAGCTCTTGGCTTGCAGGCGCTGCAACGACTATTTCAGATTATCTGCCTAGTATATCGGCTGTTACTCAATTGATTGGATCGACAGGTTTAGCGACATCTGCTTTGGCTACTGTGTCGGGAATTGCTATTGCAGCAGGGTCATTTGGAAAAGGTGTTTGGCAAAAAGCGAAAAAATTCGTCCGACAAATGCCAGGGCGAACACTCGATTCTGAAGTCTCAATCACCATGTCCAGTGTGAAAAGCGAGAGTACTACAACAGCGCGTTTTCCATTCAGAATAAAAGCTAATGCACATGAAGCTAAGCTTGAGGGTGAAGTTGATTCTCCTGCGAATATTTCACGAGGAGAGAATGGTCGAGATATTACACCAACGTCTGTGCGGTTGGCTCCGGGGGTTTCGTTTACGCCTCCTGGTAAGTACTGATTTTTCGTGCCCGTGCCCGTTTTTTCTTCGACAAACCGACAAGCGCATCTGTCATGCCAGCATGTTTTTAGTTGGCATAACAGAATTAGGCAGACTTAGATGACTAAAGAAAAAGTTTAGTTTTTTCCGCGAAGAAAAAACGGGCACGGGCACGCACGCGGC
>CAZAXX010000022.1:24075-31708 GCA_964489265.1 uncultured Coxiellaceae bacterium | reverse complement strand
GTGGCACATTTTTTATTTAGTTTTTAATTAGCATCGCTGGCATGCTATTTATTTATTTTCTTGTGCCTGAGACGAAGCATGTCTCACTCGAACAAATTGAAGCAAATTTACAAGCTGGCATGTCATTCAGAAAATTAGGCAGAATTAAATTAGCAGAACAAACATAAAAAAGGATAATGCATGTATTTAGGCATTGATTTAGGAACATCCAGTGTCAAACTTATTTTATTGGATGATGACCAAAATGTAGTAACGCAACATTCAGAACATCTCACAGTTTCACACCCAAAACCACTTTGGTCTGAACAAGATCCCGAAGAATGGTGGCAAGCCACTTGTCGCGGCGTAAACGAAATCAGAAAACACCATCGCAACGCATTTTCCGCATTAAAAGCGATTGGTTTGTCTGGCCAGCAACATGGTGCAACGTTGTTGAATGCACAACATGAGGTCTTACGACCTGCTATGCTGTGGAACGATAGACGTGCTTTTCTGCAATGCAAAACATTAGCTGAACGTGTACCGCACTATACAGACATTATTGGCAATGAAATTATGCCTGGCTTTACCGCACCGAAAGTTGCTTGGGTTGCTGAACACGAGCCTGCTATTTTTCGACAAATTGCAAAAATAATTTTACCAAAAGATTATTTACGATTAAAAATCTCAGGCGAATATGCAACTGATTTATCCGATGCTGCAGGTACCGGTTGGTTAAATCCAGCTCGTCGCATGTGGTCGGAAGAAATGTTGACTGCAACGGATTTAACGAAAGCACAGATGCCTACTTTGTTTGAAGGCTCTGAAATCACCGGCACTGTCACGGCAAAAATTGCTGAAACCTGGGGAATTTCTGTAAAAACTGTCATTGTTGGCGGTGGTGGTGATAATCCTGCTGGCGCGATCAGCATGAATGTAATTCAATCGGGCAATGCTTTTTTATCGTTAGGAACATCAGGGGTCTTTTTTGTTGCGAGTGATACGTATCAAGCCAATCCACGCAATGGTTTACATACCTTTTGTCATTGTTTACCTGAGCGCTGGCACTATATGTCCGTGCACTTAAGTGCAGCGAGTTGTTTGAATTGGTTGACTGGAATACTCAATGAACCGAATACGAGTCTCTTACTCGATGAAGCAGAAAACGCAAACACACCGCAACAAGCTGTGACATTTTTACCGTATTTATCCGGTGAGCGCACGCCTCACAATAATCCGCACGCACAAGCAGTTTTTTTTGGCATGACGCACACAACAACGCGCGCTGATCTCACTCGTGCAGTATTAGAAGGTGTCGCATTTGCATTTGCAGATGGACAAGATGAAATTTTAGCGGCTGGCATTGAAATTAATGATGTGGCTGTGGTCGGTGGTGGTGCGCAAAGTTATTATTGGGGAAAAATATTAGCTACTGTTTTAGAACGTCCTTTGATTTATCGCAGTAATCGTGAAGTGGGTGCGGCACTCGGTGCTGCGCGTCTGGCATGGCTTGCTATTCAGCAAGTTGACCCGCGCTCTGCATTCACGTTGCCTCCCATTGAAAAAATAATTGAACCAGATATACAAGAAATAGCTCGCTACAAAGAAAAACGGCACACTTTTAAAAAATTATATCAGCAAGTAGAAGGATTATTTTCAATATGAAAAATTTTTTTGACAGCATCACACCTATTCGTTATGAAGGAAAAGACAGCGTAAATCCTTTGTCATATCGCTACTATAATCCACAGCAAATTGTATTAGGCAAGACAATGGCGGAACATTTGCGCCTGGCCGTTTGTTTTTGGCATACGTTTTGTTGGTCTGGTCATGATATTTTTGGTGATCATACGTTCGATCGTCCATGGCAACAATCTGAAAATAATCCTATGCAGCTTGCTGAAATCCGTTTGCGAGTTGCTTTTGAATTTGTCGAAAAATTAGGATTAAATTATTTTACTTTTCATGATCGTGATATTGCGCCAGAAGGAAAAAACTTGCATGAGACGCAAAGAAATCTCAACATCATTGCTGAGAAAATGGCAGCAGAAATAGAACGCACCGGCATTAAATTATTATGGGGAACAGCCAATTTATTTAGTCATCGTCGTTATTTGGCAGGCGCCGCTACCAATCCTAATCCTGAAGTTTTTTCGTTCGCGGTTGCACAAGTCAAGCAAGCCATCGATATTACGCATCAGTTGAAGGGTGAAAACTATGTTCTCTGGGGCGGTCGTGAAGGCTATGACACATTGCTCAACACGAATTTAAAACAGGAACTCGATCAATTAGCTCGCTTTCTGCATATGCTAGTTGACTATAAACATAAAATTGGTTTCAAAGGTACGTTACTCATAGAGCCTAAACCTTGCGAACCAACGAAACATCAATATGATTACGACACAGCGACTGTGTATGCTTTTTTACAACGCCATCAGTTGGAAAGGGAATTCAAAGTCAACATTGAAGCAAACCATGCAACGTTGGCAGGACACACTTTTCCACATGAAGTGGCGTATGCATTTGCAAATAACATGTTTGGTAGCATCGATGCAAATCAAGGTGATCCACAACTCGGCTGGGACACCGATCAATTTCCCACGCACTTAAGTGAGATTGTGCAAGTCCTTTATTTGATTTTACAAAATGGTGGTTTTACAACAGGTGGTTTTAATTTCGATACAAAATTACGTAGACAAAGTATCGATTTAAAAGATATGTTCTATGGCCATATCAGTGGAATTGACACACTGGCGCGCGGCTTATTAATCGCTGCAAATCTTGTGACAAGTGGCGACTTGGATTCTTTTATTCAACAAAGATATAGTGGCTGGCAAACACCTTATGGTCAAAGTATTTTAGGCGGAGAAACTGACTTTGATAAAGTAATGCAACATGTCTTGGATCATGACTTAGATCCGAAACCTGTTTCTGGACGTCAAGAATTATTAGAAAATTTAGTTAACAGTACTATTTAACAAAGGAATTTAAGTATGCCAGCGAGTGGGCCATTTATAGAATTTAAAGAAGGCGAAGATTTTGTTAGAACATCCGGTGTATATCTGAAAGCGAGCGAAGATGATGAAGTAGTAGTAGCACTCGAGAAAAAAAGTCCGTCAAGTTTTGTCGTCACTGAATTACCTCAAGTTCAGGACGATTATTTTGATCATGAAACAGATCAACCTGAACAAGAGAAAATACCAGTTACTCAAGAAGCTCCTGTGAATCAGGAAACTCCCGTGAATCAAGAAGCTCCTGTGAATCAAGAAATTATAGAATCGACCCTTGCTCAGATACCGCAAAAATCGCCACCAGAGCAACCGGCATTAAAAGCGCACGAAGAAAAAATAGAAAAAATAGATACCTCAGAGCTAGTCACGATTGAACTGACTGAAAGACGTCATACCAGAACACCGCGCGCCCTAATCGATAATAAAATTATAAAACCAACTGATGAAGCTGTAATTGATCAAATGGTTCAATCAATAGGTAGTATCAAACGAACAAAATCGTCGCGCTTTAATTGCGTTGGCAAAACACTCAAGACATGTTGCGAGAAGTTACTAAGTTGTATCACTTGTTGTGTTAGATCACAGAAGCGAAAGAATGGATAATATTTTTTTTGATAAGGAGATCGCAAGCTATGTACAAATGGTCAGGAAGAGTTTTTCTTTTTTCTGTTCTAACAATTCCATTGCTAAGTTATGCCACGATTAATCCGGCTAATTTAATCAAAGTCACACCTGAAACGGATCCATCGTGTGTGGAATATTATACGTATAAAAATGCAATGTATTGTTCTACCAAGGCATTACAGTCTGAGAAAGTTGATCCGAATATTAAAAATTACGAACACCAAACAATTGCTTTTGACGATCGCCCCTGGTTTGCTGCGTGGGGACAACATACACCAGCGATAGATACTGTTGAATATGTACCAGCAGGCGATAACATTAACAAATGGACTGAGTTAGTGACCAGCCAATTTATGCCTGATCCTGAAAATAAATATACGCCTAAACAATTCGTCGATTTATTTATGCAAAGTTTAAAAGAAACTGGTTTATCGCCTGAGATTCATTATTGGAAAGAAACACCAAACCAAATCCTCTTTGAATTTCAGATTCATTCGCCAGCAAATCAAGCGCAGGACGAGTTACAAATTGTCACACGAGGCCCCAAGGGACTTTATATCTTGCATTATGCTGTCAAAAAAGCGGATATGGGCAAAGCAAATCGGGATAAATGGATTGCCTTGTTAGAAAAAAGCCATTTTTAATCTGTAACCTTTTGATTTTACAACCTCACAAGAGCATCTTAAGGCTTAATAAAGCCTTAAGATGTGATCCTTTATAATTCATATAGATAATAAAAAAACAATTAATACCCAACTGTGGAGTGGGGTTTATCTATATGAGAACTGTTCAGCAACGCGTTCTGAATGATCAAGAACCAGACGTCACATCAGAGGCACTTGGTGTCGCTCAAGGGACTGTCTTTGCCACCGTTTTTGCTGCTTTAAAACCTGTTGTTCAAAGTGGTGTATCTACTTTTTTATTTCCTGCTCTCACATTAGCTAGCATTTATAAAAATTATCTCGCCTGGAAAAATTACAAACGCGAAGCCAATAAGAACCTTGGTAAAAAAAGTTCTCTTGCTTTGAATGTCCTCACAACAACTGCGGAAATCGTCGCAGTCTCGATATCAACAATAGTCGTTTCGGCAGTTGTTCCTGCAATTTTTTTGGGGATTAGTGGTGTGAATTTTTTATCGCACTTTGGCAAAACTCTTTATCACGGTTATAAATGGTTCCGCTCAGAAGCGGGGTCAAAAAAATGTGCGCGACATAAAAAAGAATTTGTATCGAATGCCATTGGCGCAACGATCAGTGGCGTGATGGGAACCGCGGTGGGAATATTGATGTTTGCACCTGCTTTTAATCTAGTGACTTGGGGCGCAACTGTTGGTATCACTGCACAAGCGACAGCTGCAACAATTCTTTGTACAAATGCAATTGTAGGTGGCTATTCGATATATAAAATTCATAAACAACAGTCTCTCGCAAAGAAAAAAAGACAATTTGAATTTTTGAAAAATCAACCGCTCACGGGTGATACTTTCAAAGTTGAATTGGAAAATGAACATAGTTTCCCAGAAAAACGAACTGGTTTTTCTCCTAAAGAACAAGACTTAAAAATAAAATATAAACAAGCTGGAAAATTTGCAAATTTAACGCATGATGATCTTGGCGATTTAAATCGCAAGTTAGAAATTTCTAATAATCCTAAAACAGATTTACTCAATTTTTTACAACAAGAAATTGATTCTCTCGTGAGAGATTTGAATCCGCGCTGGATTGAAAACGGTTATAAAAATATTAAACTTAAAGATGGCAAATTACCTCACATTGAATTTCGTTCTACACTCATGTCTTTTCAACGTGAAAAACGCTTATCTAAACTGCAAGCTGTTTGTCTGCTGAAAGAGTTGGTTGAAAATGGCCAGACTTCGTTAAAAGATGAATTTGGTCAGCCGTTAAAAAATATTCCTCAGCTCTTGGATTATTTTGATCAGACGGGCAAAACAGATGACGTCTTTAAATCATCTTTTCGTACAGTTGGACGTATGCAAAAATTATTTGTATTGGTTGAAGAAAATTATCTGCTTTGCAAAGCGAAAGAGCAGGATTTTCCCCCCACAATACATCTGCCACCGGCGGGGGCTTAGTTCTTTTGGCCCTCCTCACCGAAGTGAAGGATCTCCCTGTTATAACGTGGAGATCCTTCACTTCGTTCAGGATGACAATCACTCAGATTTTTTAGACGCACTACTCGCCTGATCTTCTTTCTCAAGAATAGCACGACACCAAGCACTAAATTCAAATCCCGGTGTGTTGTTGATAAAATCATTCGTACTCGTCTTATCCATATCTAATTTTTCATACATGTCACGCGTGTAATCAAACGAATAACATAATTGTTTTTCGCCACCACTCGAAGGAATGACATAACCGGATACATGCATTTTATCTAGCTTGGGATTCATTGCATATACACCCGTTAAAATGGTGACACTAAACGTAATCCCTGCCGCATACACGGTGACAGCCATGGGCGAATCTTTAATATCTTTTTCTGTCACTTTGGTAATGACATCATCTGCGACTAATATTGGGATTGCAGTAAATAATTTGCTTTGCTCAATGACAACATCAAGACTATTGTCTGTATGCGTGAAATTAAATCCAGCACTTTCTACATTTTTTTTCATATTGTCATAATTTTCTGCGCTGATACCAGATTTACTTTCTGCAAAAATACTTGTAGTTGCAAGACTGCCCGTTAAAATAATTAACGGCAACACGCTTGAAATACGCATACTATCTCCTTTTTTGCATATCTTATTAATTATTATAACTTTATTTTAAATTCTTTTTTTAATCTGGCTAAGTTATTCATTCCATTGCCATTATGCTCGTCGCTTGTTGTAACAATTCACTCGCCAATTTTTCGTCTTGCAAAACACCTTCGCCTGTCATGCACATGCAACCTAAATTATATAATGCCATTCCATCACCTAATTGTGCTGCTTGCTTAAACCATTCAACTGCAAGCGTTTTATCTTCTTCAACTCCTAAACCAATTCGATAACAAAATCCTAACTGCCGTTGCGCTTGCGCATTCTGTTGTTCCGCCGCTTTTCTAAACCAGTCAACGGCTAATTCAGGATTTTTTTCTACACCCACTCCACGCAGATATAAACAACCTAAATTTATTTGTGCTAATGGAAAATTGCGTGACGCTGCTTTGTGATACCAATAAATGGCAGTCTGAATTGTTTCATCATTTTCATAGAGGCGGGCTAAATTAAACTGCGCGGGTAAATAATTTTGTTCTGCAGCTTTTACATACCAATCAATTGCAATTAATCTATCGCGAATAACACCAAAACCATTTTCATACATCAAGCCTAAATTAAATTGCGCATTGGGATAGTGCTGCAACGCAGCGCGCTGAAAATACATTAACGCTTTCTGATAATCTTCTCGTACATGCGTTCCTGAAAAATAATAATCGCCTAAATCATTTAACGCTTCTTTATCTTCATTTTTCGCACGTACAATTAGATTCAAAATCTCACGCATTTTTATTTCTACACTAATACTTCCGTGTGTAAATAATCTGGCACAACACATGGCCAGCGATAGCGTTCTTCTATTTTTCCCTTCAATGATTGCGCAGCTTCAGGCTCACCATGCGTAATAAATACTTTGCGTGGATGGTGATTAAAATGTTTTAACCATTCTAAAATTTCGTCGTAATCGGCATGCGCAGACATGTTACTTAACACTTGTACTTCCGCATTAATCGGCACAGTTTCGCCAAAGACCTTAATGGATTCTTTGCCATTAATCATATCAGCACCGCGCGTGCCCGCAGCCTGATAGCCTGCAAAGACAATCGTATTTTTAGCATCTTGTGCAAATACGCGAATATGATGTAACACGCGTCCGCCTTCCAACATTCCACTGGCTGAAATAATTATTTTTGGTTCCGTAGCAAGATCAAGCGCCTGGGATTCTTCTTTCGTATTAATATATTTTGCGATTTCACAAACTTTGTGTGACAACGCAGGCTCCAAGCGATGCAGTTCT
>CAZAXX010000022.1:0-24065 GCA_964489265.1 uncultured Coxiellaceae bacterium | reverse complement strand
TTCTGGATGTTTGCGAAAAATTTCCGTTGCGTCTTTTGCCATCGGACTGTCTAAATAAATCGGCAAATTTGGAATACGATTTGACTCTTTTAAAAGATACATGAAATACAATAAATGCTGTGCACGTCCGACTGCAAATGCCGGAATAACAACAGTGCCACCACGTTGAGCTGTGCGATTGATGATATCGCTTAATTCATCCAGTGGATTCACTTTTTTATGTAATCTGTTTCCATACGTCGATTCAAGCACGAGATAATCAGCAGCTTGCATGACGGCAGGCGCATGCATGATAGGATCATTTGGTCGGCCTAAATCACCTGAAAACAAGACAGTTGTTCCCTGACTCTTAACCTGAATAAAGGAAGCACCTAAAATATGGCCTGCTGGAACGAGTGAAATGTAAGCTTCTTCAGCCACTTTATATTTTTTTCTAAAATCCAGTGCACGAAATTGCAGAAGTGTTTTCTCCGCTTCAAGACGTGTATAGAGTGGTTCCGCTGGTTTATGTTTGGTAAACCCATGCTTGTTTGCAAATTTCGCTTCTTCTTCCTGCAAGTAACCACTATCCGGCAGCAAGATAGCACACAATTCTTTTGTCGCATGCGAACAATAAATATTTCCAGTAAAACCATTTTTGACAAGTACTGGTAAATAACCCGTGTGATCAATATGCGCATGCGTCAAAATAACGGAGTCAATCAAATGCGGTTCAATTGGAAACTTAGTCCAATTACGTTGGCGTAACTCTTTTAATCCTTGAAATAAACCACAATCAATTAATATTTTTTTATTGTCGATACTCAGTAAAAATTTGGAACCTGTTACTGTATTGGTAGCACCTAAAAAAGTTAATCGCATTTTCTTCCCTTAATTTTATTTATCCATCATGCTGGTGTAGAGTGCGCAGCACTTAATTCTGCTTGCAACTCTGGCAATATCTTAAATAAATCACCAACCAAACCGTAATCTGCAATTTGAAAAATTGGTGCGTCAGGATCACTATTGATCGCCACAATCACTTTACTGTCTTTCATGCCGGCTAGATGTTGTATCGCGCCAGAAATTCCAATTGCAATATAAAGATCCGGCGCAACTGCTTTGCCGGTCTGTCCAACTTGATAATCATTTGGTGCAAAACCCGCATCAACTGCTGCACGCGATGCACCAACTGCCGCACCGATACTATCCGCAAATGCTTCCAGCATTTTAAAATTTTCTGCGCTTTTAAAAGCACGGCCACCGGATACCACAATACGAGCGTCCGTTAACTCGGGTCGTGTCGAAACAGTTAACTGTTGACTCACAAATTCAGATAAATCATTCGGAATAATTTGTTGAAGCATTTCAATTTTCGCATGCTGATTTTCCGATAATTTTGTTGCAGCAAAACCCGTCGTACGTATCGTTAAAATTTTTATTTTTTCCTGGGTGGTGACAGTGGCTAATGCATTTCCTGCATAAATTGGCCTGACAAAGGTATCCGCAGAAATGATTTTTATCACATCCGAAATCATGACAGTATCTAATAACGCTGCTGCGCGCGGTAATAGATTTTTCCCAAACGTCGTTGCGGCCGCTAAAATGGCATCGTATTGCTGCCCTATTTCTGCAATCAGTGGCGATACATTTTCGGCAAGCTGGTGTTGATATTCTTTTGCATCTTGAACTAATACACGTTCAACACCGGGGAGTTGTGCTGCTTCATCAGCAACTGACTGACACTCATAACCGATGATGAGCACATCAATCGTTCCACCCATTTGGGTCGCTGCTGTGAGTGTATGGAAATTCGCAGTTTTTAAAATCTTATTGTCATGCTCCGCAATTATTAATATTTTCATGTAATCACCCGTGCTTCATTCCGTAATTTATCAACCAATTCTTTCGCGCTGGAAAGCTTCACACCTGCACGCCGTTTTTCTGGCGCAACAACTTTCACTGTTTGTAAGCGTGGTTTTATATCGACATTCAATTGTGCAACTGGCACTGTCTCAATGGGTTTCCGTTTTGCTTGCACAATATTGGGTAAGGAAAGATAGCGTGGCTCATTCAAACGTAAATCCGTTGTGATCACTGCGGGTAATTTTAATTTGAGTGTTTCAAGGCCACCATCGATTTCCCGCGTAATCTGCAGTGAATCCGTTTGTACGATTAATTTGGAAGCGAAAGTGCCTTGTGGCCAATTTAGTAAGCCAGCGAGCATTTGGCCAACTTGATTATTATCGCTGTCAATAGCTTGTTTGCCGAGTATAACCAGTTGTGGTGATTCTTTTAAAACAATAGCACGCAACAATTTGGCAGCTGCTAACGGTTCGATTGCAAGATCTGTTTCGATCAAAATAGCGCGGTCTGCGCCCATGGCGAGAGCGGTGCGTAATGTTTCCTGACATTGACTCACACCGATTGATACAACAATCACTTCATTCGCGATGCCTTGTTCTTTTAAACGCACCGCTTGTTCCACTGCGATTTCATCGAATGGGTTCATCGACATTTTTACATTTGCTGTGTCAACACCACTTTCATCCGCTTTAACACGAATATGAGCTGCGAAATCAACAACTCGTTTGACTGCAACAAGCACTTTCATTGCTTACTCCCTATTGCTTTATTTCCCTTGTCACGGTAGAAAAGGGATATTTATCCTGATTCATTGCGCAGTAGTATCCATGATTCGGGATTTTTTTAAAAGGATTGATTTTTTAAAAAGGGTTCGATGCAATGGAAATTAAAAATTGTGCGGCAATTGTAAGTGGTGGTGCATCTGGCATGGGTGCAGCAACAGCTCGGGCGCTTCATCGGGCAGGAGCCAAGGTTGCAGTGCTTGATATGAATTTGGCAGCCGCTGAAAAAATCGCAAAAGAAATTCACGGAATTGCTATCGCTTGCGATGTCACGCAAGCAAAAAGTGTTGAAGACGCGGTACAGCACGCACAATCGGTGCATGGAATCACGCGTATTTGTGTCAATTGTGCCGGCATCGTACAAAGCAAACGAATGGTCGGCAAACAAGGTCCATTGCCGCTTGAAGATTTTGAGCAAGTCATTAAAGTCAATTTGGTCGGCACGTTCAACCTCATGCGAATTGCAGCAACTGCCATGTCGAGTGCTGAACCTATCGACAAGTCCTCTGGCGATGAACGCGGTGTTATTATCAATACCGCCTCTGTTGCAGCATACGAAGGTCAAATCGGTCAAACCGCCTATAGCGCATCGAAAGGCGGTGTTGTCGCGCTGACCTTGCCTGCGGCACGCGAACTGGCACAATTTGGTATTCGTGTTGTCACGATCGCGCCCGGTTTAGTCGACACACCGATGTTTGATAAAATTCCGCCTGAAGCGCGCGAAGCGTTGGCTAACTCAGTTCCTTTTCCAAAAAGACTGGCGCGTCCTGATGAATATGCGAAGCTCGCTCTGCATATTGTGGAAAATCAAATGTTGAATGGTGTTGTCATTCGATTGGATGGTGCTTTGCGAATGCAAGCGAAATAATATGTTGAAGCGCAGCCTACTTTTTCTGATAACGCATGTATTAGTGATCACGACCATATTGGTCACGCTCACCCTGACGGGACTTTATCCTTATCTCGCGCTGCATCGTATAACCTATCCTATCATCATTGGATTTTGTTTTAGCTGGGGAACAATAGGTTCCTGTTTAGCCTTGTTAACCGCAAGAATGTCCGTAGAAATACAAACTCGGGTCAAGACATTAGAAGAACTCAGCTTGTTAGAACAGGTTTATGCACTTGCCTATCAAGCAAATTTAAATACCATGCCAACAATGGGTGTTTATTCTTCTCCAGAACTGAATGCTTATGTCGTGGGTCCCAGTAAAAAACAAGCGCTTATTGCCGTTTCATCGAGTTTGTTAAGCAATATGAATCGTCAGGAAATGGAAGCCATCCTGGGTCACGCGATCACTGAGATTGCCAATGGCGATGGGATCACCCGAACCTTATGCCAAGGAATTATCAATTCTTTCTCGTTATTTTTAACGCGAATTGCTTTTGGTATCATTTCAATGGTACTTCCAAGGAACAAGAATATTTCTGCCCTGATATATAGCTTACTGACCCTGGTTTTCGATATACTCTTCACTTTATTGGGCAGTCTCGTTGTGATTGCTTTTTCCCGCCGGCTTATTTATCGTGCCGATCGGGGTGGCGCACAACTAGCCGGTCTAAACAACATGATTGCTGCGCTGGAACGTCTACGTAGCGCGATTGAACTAGAGGATGAGAGAGCACCTTCTGTGGATGCTTTTAAAATTACACATCAGCTAAATTGGGGAATAGAATTGCTTTCTAGCCATCCTTCATTAATTAAGCGTATTAACCGCTTGGTATATCATGCAAACTCAACTCACTAAATTTAAAAGAAAAATACCATGTCTATCGTTTCCAAACTGAAACACTATGTTATTGGGGATCCACTGAATCCCTTTAATCCGAATATTTTGCGTCACGTTTCGCTCATTGCATTTCTTGCATGGATTGGTTTAGGTGCCGATGGTTTATCTTCCTCGTGTTACGGTCCGGAAGAAGCCTTCAACGCATTGGGACACAATCCGCATTTAGCACTTTATATCGCAGTAGCCACTGCAATTACCGTCTTTATTATTTCGTTGGGCTATAACCAAGTCATTGAATTATTTCCGAGTGGTGGCGGTGGTTATAAAGTTGCGACCCAGTTGCTGGGTTCCTATGTCGGGTTAATTTCAGGTGCCGCTCTGATTATCGACTATGTACTCACGATCGCCGTCTCTGTCGCGAGCGGCACGGATGCATTATTTAGTATGCTGCCGAAATCAATCTGGCCGTACAAACTCTTCGCCGAAGCCTTGCTGCTTATTTTATTGATGGTAGTCAATTTGCGCGGCATGAAAGAATCCATCAAGTTGTTGTTGCCTATTTTTCTGGGCTTTGTCGTCATTCATTTTTCATTGATCGTGTATGGGATTGCTGCACACAGTAAAGGTTTAATTGGAATTGTGCCTGACACGATTGCTGAAACAAAAACCATGGCTGCAACCATCGGCTGGATTCCATTACTCGCTATCATGTTACATGCCTACTCGTTGGGTAGCGGTACCTATACAGGTCTGGAGGCGGTATCCAATAATGTGAATCGCTTAAGTGAGCCACGCGTTACTACTGGCAAATGGACCATGTTTTATATGGCGACCTCGCTCAGTTTTACTGCTGCCGGTTTCATGTTGCTTTACTTACTTTGGAATGCCACACCGACACCTGGACTGACACTGAATGCGGTCGTATTTCACTCCATCCTGGGTGATTCATCCTTCGGCAAAATATTGCTGGCAATTACCTTGGCGCTCGAAGCAGGCTTGTTATTCGTTGCAGCGAATACGGGTTTTCTTGCAGGCCCGGGGGTATTGGCAAATATGGCAGTGGACAATTGGCTGCCTAATCGTTTTCGCCATCTTTCCACACGCTTAGTCATTCAAAATGGACTCATCTTATTTGGTATCTCCGCATTGATTCTCTTGTTATGGAGTCAAGGGCGTGTTTCATTGCTGGTTATTCTTTACAGTATTAATGTATTTATTACGTTCTCGCTGACACTGCTTGGTTTGAGTGTGTATTGGGCCAAACATCGCTCGAATGCATCGCCACGCTGGCGCATCCGTCTCGCATTTTCCATCTTTGCATTTACTATCACGTCCGCCATTTTGTGCGTCACGCTTTTTTCCAAATTTGAATCTGGCGGCTGGGTCACGGTACTCATCACTTGCGCAGTGATTGGTTTATGTTTATTAATTAAAAAACATTATTTTTCTGTCAGCAAAAAATTAACAGAACTTGATTCTCAATTAAAACAACCGATCACTGAAAAAAAAGCAGCGCATGCCGCATTGGATCCTCATCAGCCCACGGCGGTTATTTTTGTTGGAAAAAGTTTTGGGGTAGGCATGCATACATTGTTATGCGTGCTACGCATTTTCCCGCGTTATTTTAAGAATTTTATTTTTGTCAGCGCTGGCATTGTGGACGTAGAAAGTTTCACTGGTGGTTCTGCACTAGAAAAAATGCAAGAAGAAGTGAATGCGACGTTGCAATACTTTGTTGATTACAGCCAGCAATATGGTCTTGCCGCAGAAAGTTATGCTGCTTTTGGCACTGACACGGTAGAAATTCTCAATCAACTTGCACAAACTGTTGGTGAAAAATATCCGAATTGTATTTTCTTCGCGAGTAAATTAATTTTCGAACATGATAATTGGGTCACTCGCATCTTGCATAATGAAACGCCTACGACGTTGCAACGGCAATTGCATTTGCAAGGTAAGGAATTGATGATTTTGCCGATGAAGATATGATTTTGCTTGTCATCCTGAGAGCGCTTTTTGCTCGAAGGATCTCCATGTTATAACGCGGAGATCCTTCACTTCGTTCAGGATGACAAAGGTTCAAACCTTAGCTCGTTTTACACTGACCTCACTCACTGAAGCCTGAATAACTCGTTTTTTCTGAGTAGACTCTTCTCCAAAAAACCGATGATAAAACCGTGTGTTCATTATCGTATTCATGGCGTTTCCAACAGTTTTCGACTCAAGCTTATTCGTCATATGTACCTTTTCTACCGGTTTCAGCTCTTCTACCACACTCTGCACTTTTTCTTCCGAAACCTCTTTTGCTTCCGCTTTCTGCATTTTTTCTCTAGATCCATCTTGCGTTACAATTTTTTCGTGTGTCTCTACCCATGTAAGTAATTGATTTAGTTTTTCTAAATCAGCAAAACCATCGATTGTTTTCAGATTTTTTCTATCAAATATCACCGCAAAAATATTTTTGCCTTCCGGGATCTTTCTATCAGGAAAATATTTTTCTGCAATTTCAGCTGACATCGATCGCAGATAAAGTGCAGCCGCATATAAATCCTCAGTTGATTGGGTGAGGGTTACATTTTTATTCCACCCACTTTGCACATTAGTCACATCAGTCGGTGTTACTTCTAACTGCTCGCCATACCACGTGTTATCGCATGTTAGCAATTTCATTAAACGCAATGGAATATTGATCCCTTCTCCTGCTGCGCCATCTGGTTTTGGTATAAAAACATTTGCCAAATCCTGCAAATAAAGATGTTGTGGCTGAATGATTTCTCGCAACTGTTTAAAAATAGCTAATATTTCAGTGCCACTCAGTGTGATACCTGCATGCAGCCTAAAGAGCTCCATGTACAAAGCTTCAAGTGACGTCATGAGGACTAATATGATAGCTTCGGATTGGTCTTTTTCTTCAGAAACCACAATTTGATAATAACGTAGCGAGTGAAAAAATTTATCGTCAGGATAAAATTCTTTTAATAATGCATCCTCAGCGAATACAAAAGATTGAAAATAGGTGCTGCTCACTCGTACTTTTACGCGTTCCTTTCCACTGGGTAACCTAAAAATAGATTCATCTTTCAGCGCTTTTGGAACCGGTTGTGCTGTATTTTGTAATCGGGTTGTCAGAGTTTGAGCTTCTGCTGGGTATTGCTGAGTCGATGCAAAGTTAAGCTCAGGAAATAATGCACGAAATTCATTGATGATATTTTCAAGATCACTTTCCTCCCATGGCGCTTGTGGTCGAGATACAACAACACTAGCTTCCTTGGTCGTCACATTCAGTCTCAACTCAAGCAAGGGATCACTCTTTGTTGAAGCTCTAAAACGAAAATAAATAACCCCTTTTACTGGAATTTTTACGCTGATATACAAATTTCCTAGATTCGGCCAGATTAACCATGTGTGATAAATACCCTGTACACAATTAAAATAATGAGGATTTTTTAGAAGTTTAATTAACTTGGCATAGCGACGCTTTGGAGTATCTTGCTTTGTGCTTTTTGTTAGTTTTTGATTGATGTGGCCAATCGTCAGTAATCGACTTTTAAATTCAATATATTGTAGCCAAGGTATTTGAGAGGAGGGTACTGTCGCTTTGCTTTTTTTGGGGCTGCCCATTTGGAACCTGAAGTCTAGGTTATTATAATGTGCAAATATTATATTAATATGCTTATATATTCAACTTTTTGATCAGCAATCAATCTTCCGCCTGACTCCGAATATCCGCAATAATTCCCAAACAAGACGTAAGTCCAACAATAATCGGTAAAGCAAGACTAATGATCGGACTACTTGGTTTGAAACCTAATATTTTAAAAATAAATGTTTGTACCAAGAGAGTTAACAGACTAATTAATATCATGAAAATAATACAAGCGACCCAGTAAAAAAATTCGGGAAGATGTTCCCGCATAGGATATTTGCCACGATTTTTTTTAGAAAAAATATTAACAAGCCAGACAACAGCACGCTGCCGCAACCGTGGCCGATCAAATAAATCAACCAAAACATAATAACCATCCAATTCTTGCAGCGGATTCAACATGCGAAATGCACTGATATAAGTAAATAAAGCAAATAACCATAAAAATGCCTGGATATAAGCGTTTGGAACAAGAAAAATGCATAGGGAAGAAACCCCTGCTACCAAAATATCCGTATAAACACCTGCGAGATTCACAAAAATTCGTGAAGCACGGCGGGTGCTTAACCACATATCGGATGTATCAGTAAATGCAACTGGACCCAACCAGTACCAACCCACTCCCATATAATGCACTTCGCGGCCGCAAGATTTGGTTGCCAACGCATGTCCTAACTCATGTAGAGCAACAGAAAGCAACGTGAACGGTACTAACACGACGAGAAGAATCCAACTATCATGAATATTTCTAAATAACTGAATCACATGATGCGTTGAAAATCCAAATGCAAAAAATCCTGCAAAAATAATTAATCCTAATCCTGTTTTGCTGATTGGATTAAATAATAAAAAAGCAAATTTTTGATAGACTTGACTCAACCATTTGTCTGCATCACCAATCGCAACCCGTGATTCTAAAATATGGCGCATCTTTAACATGGCACGAATCCAGGTGGGTTGTTTTGCTTTAATCGACTCATTATCGATATCAACTTCCGTCACAAAACCGGTTTTTGCTAATTTAAAAATGAGTGCGGCAACAACATCGGGCGAAAAAATATTATAGTGATCAGACAGCAACATCGTAATTTCTTGCATCGTATGTTGGCCATCCATTTTCTGCCAGATATACCAGCCCTCTTCTGATAATTTAAAATAATTTCCGTTATCGGGGTTTTTTAAAATTACAACCGTTTGGTGGTCCGCTGTCATTCGCTGATGTTCTGTCACCCGCGGATTTTGTAATGGTCTGCTGCGATCGACCATCAATGTCATAAACGTCTTCGCAACATTTCCTTCCGATTCGATCAGCTCAGATAAAAATTCATGTTTCAATTCAAACAATTCACAATCTGATAATGCACGTGCCGTCGCATTACGTGGCGCATGCGTAATGAGTGTCGCTTCACCAAATAAAGTAGGTGCTTTTAACACCGCTAACTGATGTTCAGAACCATCTTCATTTTTTGTCACAATTTCAATTTGGCCTGAACGAATTAAATAACAACAATCACCGATCTGTCCTTCTTCAAAAATAATTTCGCCATTTGAAACTGCACGCTCCGTAATTTGTTTCGCCAACCACATCAAGCGTTCCTGTGACAAGCGACTAAACGGCAGCGATTGTTTAATAAACTGAGTCCGTAACATTTGATCGGCACTCGCATACATTGCTGTTTCCACATGTTGATGTTGTTGTAAAAATTCATGCAATTTTTTTAAATCAAGCTGTAGTAAAACGCAGTCAGTGAGTGCTGTGACTGTCGCCGTACGTTTACCGGTCGAGGAAAAAAATCCTGTATCATTTAATCCGATCGCATCACCCGAATTTAAAATCGCTAGCGGCATTTTGATTAACTTGAGCGGTTTTTTGGAAATTTTAATTCTGATTCGACGTTGACGCTTAGCAATTAATCGCGTTACTTCAGCACTTCCTTGTACCAAGATGTAAACACTATCAACTAATGTATCTTCTTCGACAATTTTTTCATCAGACGCAAAATGCACTTCCGACATTTGCTGAGCCAATTCACGGCTTTCGCCAGGTGACAACGCCGCAAAACAAGGAAGAGCAGTTATAATAGCCTGTCGCTGCTCCAGACTGATTGTTTGAGTGTTTGATTGCTCGGGCATTTGTTTCTCCCTACTCCTACTCGAATTATAACACTTTATGCTATGCTTGATTTTAATAGAGTCTGTAAAAAAGGAAGTAGCATGAGCAACTTAACTGAAGTATTTGAAAAATGGGCATCCGATGCTAACTTCAAACAGGATTTTAAAAAAAATCCCGTGCAAACATTGGAAAATGCCGGACTCACATTAAGCGAAGACGATTTGAAAAAAGTATTAGCTTATATTAGTAACCAAGAAGAATTAGAAAAGAAAATCAATAAATAGCATCAATGAGCGCAGAAAAATATTTCGGTGGCTCTGGTCTATCATACCAAGCGAGCGACATACTATTTTCATAGACTTTTTCTGAATTCAAAATAATTAATTCGTTTCTTTCCAAATACAATTTGCTAAATTCTAACGCCAAAACACTATAACCAAATCCAGCCACTAACAGCATCGCCATCATATCCGGGCGATTAACAAAATGACGTTCATGCTGCGCCATTTCTAATAAATCAAAATGCCGTAAATAATTCATCGTCATTTGATCCGCGGGATTATAATCAATAATTCGTTCTGTTTTAATGATATCGTGTAGCTTTCGTTTTTTCCAAGCGGGTGTGCAAACCAAAACATAATGCTCGGGTGCTAATATTTTATGTTGCATTTCTGGTGCAACATCTTCACTTTGAATCACAGCCAATTGGCTTTCACCCGCACGCAATGAACGAACCCGTGATTCAATATCATTAATATCAAATTGCATTAATAAATTTGGGAATTGCTGCATGATAGGAAAACACTGTCTTATAATGCGTGAACGCATAATACTGTTGGGACCTGTGATACAAAATCGAATTGCCGTTTCCTTTGCAGCACCTTGTATAATGGCCAGCGCTTCACCTTCTAATTCACGCGTAGCATGACAATAACGTAACAATGCTTCGCCTTCTGGTGTCAGCATCATGCCGCGACGCGTACGGATAAATAAAGTCGTGCCTAATTTTCCTTCCAGCATGCGCATACGTTGTGTGATTGCAGTCTGTGTTACATGTAATTCTGCCGCTGCGCCATGTACTGTTTTATGGCGGGCAACTGCTACAAATGCTTCTAGTTGAGGACTGAGTAGACTCATGGTTTAGTTTTATTTCCCTGTTTTTTTACCAATTGTTGAATAGGCAGTTCTTGTTGTTTAAGTCCTTCGATTAATGGATCAGCTTTATTAAAATAAGACTGCGTATTAGCGCTTATGCCAACCTTCTTCATAAAACTGCCTTTCGCCCCTTTACTCTGATGCGCGGTAAGTACGTTTTCATCGCTTGGAATAAAGGCCATCGTACCTATTGCTTCAGTTCTTATTTCTAAAAGACGCGGCATTAAAACAGACTCTGCCTCTGCATAACTCTTGTATTCGTCAGGGCGCTCATGCGAATTCATTAGCTCAGCATGAGCTATAAATATTTGTCTTTCAACTTCTAGTATTTTCTTTTCAAAAAGTCTAACTTTTTCATTCGTAGCACCATGTTTTATTTGAAGCAACTCTTTTTGTTGTCTCAATAAAATTGCAAAATCTTCTAAGGTTTTCATTAAGTGTGCCATTTCAGAGGTATAAAAAGCCCTCAAGGCATGCATAGGTAAAAGCTGTAATAATGTTTGATAAGGTTTGGATTGTTTGCATTGTTCAATAAGTAATTTATTACGCTCTGTATCATAGGAGGGAACATAATCTTTGTGTTTTTTACCCGCACCATCTGCATATGCCTGACGAAATACTATATGAGGTGTGAGTGGTAAATCACACGCAGCACGTTTACTTATTTCTCCTGGTTTTATCCCAACTAATACTTTCTCGATAGCCTCACATAAACCCGCTATATCTAGTAAATATTGATCACTACACACATCATTCAGGTAAATAACAAAAGGATAATGCATTTCTCGTTCGGCACTAGGACGGGATGATTCACGAAATATTTTTTCTTCAAATAATTTAAGCACACTCTGTATATTATAATTTTTGTAGCAATAAATTAATCCACGCTGAATCGCCAGGTGTAATATGTCATGGATTTGATCCTGCACTTTGTCAAGATCATCAGGGAGAATACTAATATGTATTTTATATTTACTGATTGGTACGGTAGTAGGAGTGTCATAGTAAGTCCATACCTCAGTCGTATGCTCACTGTTATAATATTCACTATCAACTCTAGCGTAATCAAGCATATATTTACCCTCGTCTAATCATAAGTATAGCAAATATTAGTTTGGATCAATTTAATTGAAAATTTAACTTAATGATAAATAGTGTATTTTAAATTTAAGTCAAAATTTCTTTTAGTTGTTTAACCCATTCTTGGTCGACAAAATTTATTAATACACTGTTAGAATGAGTCTGCTGAGAAATATGCTTTTCAATATGTGATTTTATTTTCGGACGATAATAAGAAAGATCCGGCACGCTAAAATTAATTTCTTTGCCTTTTTCATCATTAATTCGCACCTGCAGAATTTCTTTAAAATACGGATGATTTTCAAATTGCTGCATTTCAGCAAGCGACATCGGCCCACCCTGAAACGCTAAGGTTCCTTTACTCGCAACTGAGAGTCTTGCAAAATAACTTGCTTTTTTAGCTGCTAAATAACGTTTTGCATCCACATGATAACCAATCAACAAAGCGACTTTCGCTGAAAAACCCAGATCATATACTAACTTGGCACCAATCCATTCATGATAAACAATGCCTAAATCAGCCATCGTCGCTTGTTTTGTCTCAGAAGCAAAATGTCCAATATCATGAAACAAGGATGCCAATACAACTTCTTCAGAGTACCCCGCTTGTTCTGCAAAATACGCACATTGCAAAGCATGTTCTAATTGAGAAACGGGTTCGCCAATATAATCTGTTTTAGCTGCGCATTCTAAACTTTGTATCGCACGCACAACATTTTGCTCAATGACATCCACGTGTGACTACTCCATTTTTTCTGTGATAGGATTCGCAACATTATAAATTGCAGCGCCTGCTGAATAATCCTTATTTGGATCACGCTCACAATCTGGCGGAAACTTGTCGCGTTTATCTTGATAATATTCCAACCGTTTAGAACCACCTTCAGCTGCTTTGTTATATGTAATAAATAATGCGCGACGCGATTGTGTCGTGCGATTAGGTTCGGAATAATGTGGCAGATAGGAATCAAATAAAATCGCATCACCTTTTTTGCATTCAATCGGTGTCCACACAAATTTTTCAGCAACCGGCTTACTGATTGATCCATCTTTTTCTTGCGGTAAAATTTCCGGTTTGTTTGCACCACCTAAAACCAACTGTAAACAACCATTTTCGAGCGTACAATCATCAATCGCAACCATCATGGTAATATGAAAACGTTGATTAAAACTAATAAACGCAGGTGCATCTTGATGTGGCTTGAATCCGCTGCCATTTGGAAATTTATAATTAATTTTTTCTTTGAAAATCACAGCCGGCTCGCCCATCAAATCAGAAACCAAACGAAGAATACGTTCTCCGCGCGCAATTTCATTCCATTCTGGGTAATAATCAAGAAAGTTTTCCACACGACAAAGTTGACGCTCACCTTGAATATTTTTTTCAAAATATTTCATCCATTTACCCGGTGTTTCTGGCCAAGCGGTTAAATCATCACACCATTTTACAATATTTTCACGTACATCTGAGCCAAAGAAGTCACTTAATACAATACAACCATGTTGCTTCCAGAATTTTTTTTGTTCGTCATTTAATTGATAATGCATCTTAAACTCCTATTGATATAGCATCTTGAAAATCAAAGCTGAGATCTTGTTTACCTAATATGTAAGTCAACAGCCAGCCCAATAATAATGTGGTAGAGAGAAGCCCAACTGTCACATAAATTCCAAAACTAGCCTGCAATATCGGCATAAAAATCGTTCCAATAAACGCACCGAATTTGCCACAACCCGCAGCAAAACCGTGTCCGGTTGCTTTGATATCCGTCGCATATAATTCTGCCGGTAATAAATAAGTCGTAATACCTGGACCAAAATTAACAAAGAAATTAAATAAAATAAATCCGGTGAATATCATGGTTAAATTAACTGAGCTTGACGATGTCTGACTTAAACTGAGAATTAGCAATCCTAAAAAAGAATAAATAAAACCGATTTTTTGCAACTTGATTCGATCGATTTTTTTTACAAAGAAAATCACACTAAAAGCACCTAACATCACAAATAGATTAATAAACAATGTACTTTTTAATACTTCAGAAGCCGAAGTTAGAAAATCAACCTGACTTGAAATGTGCACTGCTTGCAAAACATACGGTATGAATAACCCAATTCCGTAGTAAGAAATATCTAACAAAAACCAGCACAATGACATGCAGAGTGTCATTTTCAGTAACTCGGGGGAAAATAATTTTTTATAATTCGCCATGACAGACGTATTTTTTTTGAGTTGCTGACTGACTTTCCAGGCAAAACTTTCTGGTAATTTTGCTCGCAATAACAAAGCTATGACAGCTGGAATTGCGCCCGATGCAAACATCAAGCGCCATACATCAATATGCGGATAAACCTTAAATAAAATCCATGCCACAAACACACCAACAGGTGACGCCAAACAATTAATAAACATCGCAGCAGTGATAAACTTACTCGTCTGATGTTTTGGTGTCATTTCGGCAAGATACGCTGCACAAATTGGATAATCCGCTCCGACACCAAACCCAATTAAAAAACGCAAGACACACAGTGAAATTGTGTTCCAGGCACAAGCGGATAATAGCGCAATAATCACGAAAAAAATTAAATTAAAGATCAGCAAACTTTTCCTGCCAATCATATCAGACATTCGTCCGATAGTAAGCGCACCCAAGGCCGCACCAATAGGCGCTGCTGCCTGCGTTAAACCAATCATAAATGGAGTAGGATGATATAAGGCGTTAATGAATGGCTCGGCGACCGAACTAATATATAAATCATATCCATCAATAAATAAACCCAATGCACAAACAGTCCAAACATGTACGAGCCATTTTTTGCTTTGATAATCTTCCATGCAACCCTCATTGTCCGAATGATGACTTAGTCTATAGCGATTTAAATCTTGAGACAAAAGTTTTTTATTTATATATCGTGAAAACAAATTTTTCTTTATACTCCATAGTTTTCTGAGAGTAATTACAATGCCAGCTCCTGAACCTTATGAATTCTCCGAAGAAGAGAAGCAAAAACTAAAACTTTTTTTAGCTTGGTTTGATCGAGTTATATTAAAAAATAAAAAAACTCGCTTAGAAAAATTTTCTGATAGTATCTCATTTGTTTTTGCATCCATCGGCGATTATCCCGCAATTCCGTTAGGAAATGATTTCGGAAAGCTTATCAGCAAATTGACCTATGCAAATCAACCAACAACGACGGTACTTTCTGTGTTGTTTAGTATTATTGCGTATATTCCAACTTCTATTTTATATAATGTCGCAGCAAAAGCGGGCTTTCGAGAAATTTTCGGAATATTTTCTCCAGATGCTGCATTATTTAATAAGCAAGATCGGAAATTTAAACGCAAAGCGTTGGCTGTTTTAAAATATTTTTTAGCACCATTTGCAAGTGTCCCCTTCATGGCATATACCAAAAAATATCAGGATAATGATTTAGGTACTGCGATTGCCTCAATCATTTTTATTGCTTCTTTTGCCTGTGCCTTAAGAGCTGAATCCATGATATTTGAGTCTCTCTTTACTATGACGGAGATCGAGACTGTCAAAGCAGTCAAGCGAACCTTAAATACCAGAATAGACACTGCAGTCGCATCTATAAAAAAGATGCCGGAAGATCAGCTTGGTTTATTTTATCAATCAATTATGACGAGCGCGGATGCTGCATTAACAGAAGAAGAAACATTGGTCAAAGTGCGGCGCTTATTGAATCCACCACAAACTCTTGTCAGCGGTGATCCTCGTAAAATACTTCCAACTTGGTATACAACCTCAGTCGATATTTTTTCTCTCGGCATGGGCGCAGCTGCCATGTACTCACTGAATGCGGGCGCCGATATGGCAGCTGAATGGTTTTGTAATTCAACGGGCATTACTGATGATAATAAAGCGAGAGTCAAATTTACGGTGATATTTTTGGCGATCTTAGTGAATACTTTATTTTGTGGTTTTTACGCGAAGAGTAAACTCCGAAAAACCAGTGATGCATTTTTTAATAAAGAATTTTGTCCGACTGCTGCATCCTCAACTGCAATTGGATTTTCACTTGCTGCTTCGACAATGAATGCTGTTATCGCACAGCAATCTGGCAATAGTCCTTTTTTAATTGCTCCTTCTGTTATTATGCCAACTGCAATGCGCTTGCTTGCATTTGAAATGTTAATTAATGCATGCAAGAGACGTTATACTCAATATCGTTTCCCGAATTCAGCTACGGCAAAACGAGAAACTCTCATTAATTTATTAGTGATGCTAAAATCAGCATTAGAATTAATGGATTCTTCTTATATTATTACCTTGGAAAATGCTTCAAGAATCCTATCGCAATCGGCCTCAGAAAACCAATCACGATTTCTTACTCTGCATATTACTGATGTAGAACTTGGTAGTAGCGTCATTGCGCGTGAAGCGAAGCAACCTAGAACACCGTAAATTCCGATTATGTTACAATAACAACTTATTAATAAATAGACCACCATTATGCATAATCCATACTTTGATCTTATTAAAACTGTTTGGCAAAACGGCCAACCCTGGCGACGTGCGATAGTTGCTTATTATATTGCATATATCATTGCACAAGCCGTTCTAAGTTTAGGCCCTTATGCATTTGGGAAAACTGTTGATATTTTACAGCACTTTACGCCAGACAAATTGACCGCTGTGGTTTTATGGTTAAGCGCAAGTGTCGCGGTTTTATTTATTTTCTGGATTTTTCACGGCCCTGCCCGTGTGAAAGAACGCGAAGTGGCGATGCATATCCAACAAGATTTGCGTGCGCGAATTTACGAAGAACTCACACAGCTTCCTCTGAAATGGCATCAGGATCATCATTCAGGCAATATCATCAGCCGAATTAATCGTGCATCTACCGCGTTATATCGCTTTGCAGGCGATCAATTTATTTATATCGAAACCATCATCAAATTTTTAGCGTCTTCTTTTTTCTTGTTATGGATTTCGTTACCTGTCGGTCTTTTGAGTTTGTTAAGTTGTGCCATTTCAATTCTCGTCGTCTTGCTATTCGATCGAAAATTAATTCCACTGTATAGCAAACAAAATGAAATCGATAATCATGTAGGTGCTGTGTTATTCGATTACATCAGTAACATGACGACCATTTTAACGCTGCGTTTGGGCGAATTAACGCGCAGCAATCTTTTCCAGCGCCTCATGAGTATTTGGCCGTTTTATAAAAAAGATGTTGTGATCAATGAAGTGAAATGGTTCGTCATGGGAATGGTTTTAACGACACTACAATCTATTATATTAATTGGCTACATCGTACATTCGTTACATATTACTGGCGCGGTATTGATTGGCATTATTGTCATGATTTACCGTTATCAATGGGACTTAACGGATGTCTTTTTTACTTTTAGCGCTCATTACAGTGAACTCGTTCGTATGGACACGGATGTGAAAGGATTGAATGTTATTCTTGATGACATCAAACGCTTAGCGCATAAACCGCAAGGCGCGAGTATTGCGGAACAATGGCATACACTAACAATTTCTCAACTTGATTTTTATCATTCCCGTGATGTTGACAACAAAAAAATATTTGCTGATTTGGGTTTTGTCATCAAACGCGGCGAAAAAATCGCTCTCATTGGCGAAAGTGGTGGCGGCAAAAGTACGTTATTAAATATTATTCGTGGACTTTATACACCAGACAAAGCACATTTATTAATTGAC
Organism: uncultured Coxiellaceae bacterium; assembly: GCA_964489265.1. Taxonomy (GTDB): domain Bacteria; phylum Pseudomonadota; class Gammaproteobacteria; order DSM-16500; family DSM-16500; genus CAYRUP01. The sequence goes on along the minus strand of CAZAXX010000022.1, from coordinate 6,021 downwards.
GGCACTACGTTTAATTCACTGGAACCATTGCAGGCCATTACAACGTTAATCCCGCAAGATCCTGAAATTTTCGAAAATACTATTGAATTTAATATCACAATGGATGTGGATGAAAAACCGGAAACAATCCAGCAAGCTGTAACACTCGCTTGTTTTACGAAAGTACTTGAAACTTTACCCTCAGGTCTTCAGACAGATATTCGCGAAAAAGGCTTGAATTTATCCGTGGGACAAAAACAACGTTTGGCATTGGCACGTGGATTATTTGCAGCGCGTTTCAGTTCATTAATTTTAATGGATGAACCGACATCCAGTGTTGATTTACCCACTGAAAAAGAAATTTTATCTGGTGTCATTAATGCATTTCCTGATGCTGCTTTAATTGTCTCATTGCATCGCTTACATCTTTTGCCGAAGTTTGATCGCATTATTATGTTGGATCATGGAAAAATTATTGCGGATGGTTTGACGGTGGATCTTTTGAATCAACCAGGTCCTGTGAAAAAATTATGGGAAAATTATTCGACCTGATAGTATCTTCTTTTGTCCTCTTTTGTCATCCTGAACGTAGTGAAGGATCTCCCAATAACTATGATGGAGATCCTTCACTACGTTCAGGATGACAAAGAATCTCTTATTTTACATAATTACTTTCAAACTTCACAAACCGCTTTTCCAATTCCCACTGCATCTGTGCTTTTTCATTTGCATTCAAAAACGCCTGGCATTTTCCAGAAACATGATTGGACCCTAACACTTCTTTAGAACATACCCCACTCGTCCACAACGATTTTCCAGGTAAAAAGCTATATGTAATGCTATTACGTACAAATGTCTTAACAACTGGATATGAAAGATGATACGTCAAAATCGCTTTCTGAAATTGTTCCGTTAAATTCGTGCGTGACACACCTTCATCATCTGTCGATAATGCAACAGGCACATTGTATTGCAGATAAAGTGGCAGCGGATGATTTTTTCCTTTCACACCTAAGATCAAGTCATTGCTGCTAAGATTAATTTCCACCATGATGTGGTTCTCAGCCATTTCTCTCAGTAACGCGTCAGAATTAGTTTCATAAGCAATATCAACACCATGACCAATGCGCTCAGCATGTGCGACTTCCACTGCATCATGAATATGAAAACGTAATCCTTCTAATGGCACAAGCGAACTATTCAATTCACCTGCGTGTAACGAAATATGCACGTTCGGATACAATTTATGTAGGAAACCCACCATCTGCATATGTAATGCATAATCGCGCATGGAACGATAACCATCTTCTGGTTGAACCATGTTGATACCTAAAATTCGTTTATCTTTGCTCGCCGCTTCAAACCCAGCAAGTAATTGTGCGAAGACTCGGACAGGTTCCTGTTCTCGTAAAATCTGAAATAAATAACGCACTTTAACGTTGCAACCAGCTTCAGGCGATGTGGTATCACACGCTAAAATTTTTCGTTGTTTTATTTCATCATTATCCAAATCGTTCGAAACTTTTTTGACAATTTCATCCATTCCGCCCGCTAACAATTTTTGGCGTAACGAAGCTAAATCCGCATCCCAACCCACTTTGTCGCCTAACGAACTCGCCAATTCTGGCGTCACCATCAACTCAAGATAAAGTTCATTTTGTTGGCCAGCACGATTGCTGATTTCCGCTAAAATTTCTCCGCTATGCACATGTGAAATCGGACCGTATTTTCCAAACGTCGCAAAAAAATGATCGTGTCCCGATTCTTTTCCCTGAGAAAAATTCCGCATGGACCAGGCATCAATCAAACCATTATACAATTCAGCATCAGACGTAGCATGATCAAGCAAATCGGTCGCATTGCAATTGGGATTTTCAGAGAGAGCAAACGTTTTTCTATCCACACACAAATGCTCACCCGTCGCATAGCGAATCATATTTTCCGCCATACTGGCGCCACCCGTATGATTATGCAAATCACCGCCTTTTGGCATATTTTGTAAAAATATCAATAAAGCTTGTGGTTTATTTTTAATTGTTTCGAAATAACGACTGGTCGTGAATTCAGAATTGGATTGACTCGCGATCGCTGAATTTAAGAAGAGAATACTTGCAGCTACAAGAAATTTTGTTTTCACAATAAACTCCGGTATAGACGTGTGCAGATAAGCGGCACAGTGTAGCAATTATTTGATATTCTGCCCAGCATAAATTCAATGCTTTTCCATTGACGCAAGAGGCGTTATGATTTCGAGAAATTTTCTTAGGAGAAGAAAAAGTGCTTAAAGATGATGTTGTTATAGCAAGTGTGGCACGCACACCACAGGGTAATTTATTAGGTGCATTGAAAGACGTATCTGCAATCCAGCTTGGCAGTACAGCAATTAAAGCGGCGATCGAACGAGCAAAACTCACACCTGACGCTATTCAGGAAGTCATTATGGGATGCGTGTTACCAGCGGGCTTGGGCCAAGCGCCTGCGCGACAAGCTGCTATTTTTGCGGGGATTCCAGTTAGCACACCCTGCACGACCATCAATAAAATGTGTGGCTCTGGAATGAAAGCGGTCATGCTGGCACACGATGCAATAAAAGCAGGTGTTTGCGATATCCTGGTTGCCGGAGGCATGGAAAGCATGACGAATGCGCCTTATCTTTTGCAAAAAGCGCGCCAAGGCTATCGTCTCGGTCATGCAGAAATGTTAGATCATATGATGTATGACGGCTTGGAAGATGCTTATGAAAAAGGGAAAGCCATGGGAACATTTGCTGAAAAATGTGCGGAGGATTATCATTTTTCACGCAGTGATCAAGATGAATTTGCGACTCGCTCACTCGAGCGTTCTTTGCATGCGATTCGTGAAAGCTATTTTTCTGCTGAAATTGTGCCTGTTAAAATTAAAACTCGCCAAGGCGAACTAACCGTCGATACGGATGAACATCCTGGTTCTGTCAAAATTGAAAAAATCCCACAGCTTGCTCCTGTCTTCAAAAAAGATGGCACCGTCACTGCAGCGAATTCTTCGTCAATTGCAGATGGTGCAGCTGCGCTGGTTATCATGCGTGATGCTCTTGCCCAGAAACACAACGTTAAACCATTAGCACGCATCATCGGTCACGCAACAGCAGCACGCGCGCCCAGTGAATTTACGATTGCACCTATCGATGCCATTCAACAATTATTAAATAAAATTCAGTGGACAATTGATCAAGTTGATTTATTTGAAATTAACGAAGCATTTGCCGTCGTTGCAATGGCTGCGATGCAAGATCTTAAAATTCCCCATGAAAAACTGAATATTCATGGCGGCGGTTGCGCACTGGGGCATCCCATTGGTGCCACAGGCGCTCGCATTATCGTAACCTTAATTGCTGCATTACAACGTAATAATTTAAAACGCGGTATCGCAGCACTGTGTATCGGTGGTGGTGAAGCAACAGCAATTGCTGTCGAAATGTTGGCATAGGAGATACATCATGCAACGTGAAACCATGGAATTTGATGTCATAATAGTGGGAGCTGGCCCTGCTGGATTATCCGCAGCGATTCGCTTGGCACAATTAAGTAAAGAAAAAAATATTGCTCTGAATATTTGTGTGATTGAAAAAGGCGAAGAAGTTGGCGCACATATTTTATCAGGCGCTGTACTTGAACCACGCGCATTGAATGAATTAATCCCTGATTGGCAAACAAGAAATCCACCCACACATACACCAGTCACACAGGATCGATTTTTGTTTTTGACTGAAAAAAAATATTATCGGCTACCCGCACCACCACAGATGCGTAATCACGGAAATTATATTATCAGTCTCAGCCAATTTTGTCGGTGGTTAGCGGCTGAAGCAGAAAACTTAGGTGTTAATATTTTTCCTGGTTTTGCCGCTACAGAAATTATTTACGACGAAGGTGTGCGCGTTGCGGGTGTCATCACTGGCGACAAAGGCATTGATAAAAATGGCAATCAAACTGCGCGTTATCAGCCTGGCATGGAGTTACGTGCAAAACAAACTTTATTTGCTGAAGGTTGTCGTGGTTCTCTCACTAAAACGTTAATTGAACGTTTTGATTTGCGCAAAGATTCTGATCCACAAACGTATGGTTTAGGCATTAAAGAACTGTGGGAAATTCCAGAAGCATTACACAAACCTGGTTTTGTCATGCACTCAATTGGTTGGCCGTTAGAAACGGATACGTACGGCGGTTCTTTCATGTATCATTTTGATAAAAATTTACTGGCGATTGGTTTTGTGGTGGGATTGGATTATCAAAATACGTATCTAAATCCTTACGAAGAATTTCAGCGCTTTAAATCGCATCCAGCAATCTCTCCACTGCTTGAACAAGGTAAACGAATTGCGTACGGTGCGCGCAGTTTAAATGAAGGTGGCTTCCAGTCAATTCCACAACTCACTGTTCCTGGTGGTTTACTAATTGGTTGTGCAGCTGGATTTTTGAATGTCCCTAAAATCAAAGGCATTCATACGGCGATGAAATCAGGCATGTTAGCTGCCGAAAGTATTTTCCCCTCGGTTGAGCAATACAAATGTCATGCGTACTCTGAGAATCTCAAAAAAAGCTGGATCTGGGATGAGCTACATCGCGCGCGAAATATTCGTCCTGCCATGGCGTGGGGTTTGTGGCCTGGTTTAATTTATTCTGCAGTTGATACGTATCTTTTACGTGGTAAAGCACCGTGGACGTTTCACAATCATGCTGATTACAACCGCTTAAAAAATTCGGATAAATGCACGAAGATTGACTATCCGAAACATGATAATAAAATTACTTTTGATTTACCTTCTTCTGTCTATCTCACTCACTCAAAAATAGAAGAAAACCAGCCGTGTCATTTAAAATTAATAGATCCTTCCATCGCAATTCAAGTGAATTTAAAACATTATGCCTCACCTGAAACACGCTATTGTCCCGCTGGTGTTTATGAAATTATGTATGATGAAAAAAATGCACCGCGTTTGCAAATTAATGCCGCCAATTGTATTCAATGTAAAGCGTGTGATATTAAAGATCCGATGCAAAATATTAATTGGACACCACCGGAAGGTGGGTGTGGGCCGCAGTATTCTCTGATGTAGTGCGTTGTCATCCTGAATGAAATGAAGGATCGCCATGTTATAACTTGGCGATCCTTCACTTCGTTCAGGATGACAAGAGCCTCATGTTTCAACTGAAATACCAAGCCTATCCAATAAAACGCGATCTTTGGTCGCTTCTGGATTCGCTGTCATCAATAATTTTTCACCATAATGAATTGAATTAGCACCCGCCACAAAACACAATGCCTGCATTTCATCAGACATACTGTTTCGTCCAGCAGACAATCTCACATACGTTTTTGGCAACATGATGCGAGCAACGGCGACTGTGCGAATAAATTCAAACACATCAATGGGAGGCATATCTGAAAGCGGTGTACCAGGAATTGGAATTAATTTATTAATCGGCACACTTTCGGGTTGCGGGATCATGTTAGCCAGCGTAATCAAGAGACCAGCACGATCTTCGCGCGTCTCACCCATGCCAACAATTCCACCGCAACACACTTTAATTCCCGCATCACGTACACGATCTAATGTTTGTAACCGATCTTGATACGTTCGAGTTGTAATAATTTCTTCATAAAATTCAGACGACGTATCAAGATTATGATTGTAATAATCCAACCCTGCTTCTTTCAATGACTCTGCCTGACTGTCCGTTAACATTCCCAATGTCACGCACGATTGCATGCCCTGTTGTTTCACTTCCTGAATTAATTGGGTGATCGCCGGTACATCACGATCTTTTAATTCACGCCACGCAGCACCCATACAAAAACGTGTTGCACCCGCTTTTTTTGCCGCTGCAATTTTTTCTCGCACAACATCAACTGTTAATAATTTTTTTGCTTTCACGCCTGTGTTATAACGCGCTGCTTGCGGACAATAATGACAATCTTCCGGACAACCACCATCCTTGATATTCAACAAGGTACTCAGCTGAATTTTAGCTTCTTTAAAATGCTGACGATGAACTGTCTGTG
>CAZAXX010000021.1:0-32224 GCA_964489265.1 uncultured Coxiellaceae bacterium | reverse complement strand
AATTTTTTGTCATTTGTCATTTTGACATGTGCAAAATAAGTGATGTTAAGCTTTTTCAACGGTTGACAAATAGTTTCAATTTCTTGGTGATAAAGTAAGGATGGATGTTTATTTATTATGTTTAACATGCTGAGCTCTATATTCATATTTATTAATAGGGTATTTATAGCCCTATTTCGCATTCTACTACACCACTATACTTTGCACGAAATTTTTATAAAACATTTTCAGGAATGAAATTCATGTTAAAAAAACTCATTTGCTTAATTTCTTTATTACCAATTCATTCTTTTGCCGACTCAATTGTTTTAGGTCATGAAGGTCGTCATACGGACACGAAGCCACTTATTATCCAAAAAAACTCTGATGCTATCTGGAGCAAGAACACAAACATTTCAGGTTTGCCTGCTAATATGAATAACGCTTCTCTTCGTATATCCAGTTGTTCGAATAATTATTGCGTTGCCATAGGTGATTATCAAAATAGTGAAAACAAGTCATTACCATTAATCATGTTAAGTAAAGATCATGGAAAATCTTGGGTCTTCATCAATAAAATTTCTGGAATTCCAGCATACGTAAATGAGGTCAGTATTTCCGATTTACATTGCGAAAATAATACCTGCATGGCTGGAGGCCGAATGCTTTATTATGTGGGAAGTGGATCACATCAAAAGCCACTACTATTAATCAGTTCAAACAATGGAGATTCCTGGAGTGTTTCCAATGCGGGCACAGTCAATTTAATGAGTAAATCAGAAGGTCAACTCAATAGCATTGCCAAATCGGGAAAAAATTGGATGGCAAACGGAATTTATGAGTACGCTCCATTTCCTTTGCCTCGAGAATATCAATCTAAGTTTTTTATGATAAGTAAAGATGATGGTGCTACCTGGAAAGAAGTGAATATTGAAAATCGCGCCATTATTCCACCTGCCAGAGGAGTTTTATTTGATTTAAAATGCATGAATAACATTTGTCTTCAACTTGGCACGGATAAAGATCTTCAACCCTTAGTTGCACGCAGTGAAGACAATGGCAATACCTGGAAAATAATTAAAGATATTTCAGGTGGAGACACTTCATCGGTGGATAGACTAACTTGTTATAATGATTTTTGCGTAGTAGCAGATGAACAGTTGATAATCAGTCATGATAAAGGTCTGTCATGGACACCATCACAGATTAATAATAAGCCCGATGATTTTATGTATAGCGGAATTAAGCAAGTTAGCTGTTATAACGACACAATGTGCACCGGTATAGGCTGGTGGCGGAAAAAAAATTATGATGATACTTTTTTCCCGATGGTAATTACCACACATGATGGTGGTGCAACATGGACTTATCAAGATAATCCATTTATTGCTGCAGGAAACGAATTCAACTCCATACAATGCACACTCAATGTTTGTGATATCGTTGGCACAAAAGATGATTCATATCTCATTTTAACAAGTCAAGATGATGGGTTAACTTGGACTTCAAAAAATGAAATTATTGGGTTGCCATCGCATTCTTACAGTGGGCTGATTTCATTTTTGAATTTTGTCTAGAGAGGTGGGCAAAAATTTGCGCGAGAGTGGGTTGTCATTTTTTTCGTCATCCTGAACGAAGTGAAGGATCTCCAAGTTATAACGTGGAGATCCTTCACTCCGTTCAGGATGACAAAGCCCGCTCAATTTGACGAACATCAATCAAATCGACTTCTCGCGCCAATATTTTTTTGTAATAAACTAAATTTTGTAAAGGAATTACAGGCAAATTCAAATCAACTATTTTTTGTGACGGCACGTTCAACAGATTTTCATTTAGTAAAACCCACTCGTGGGTCATTGCATTGAAGATGTGCGCGCTATCAGCACCGCTTAAATCAATTTCTTGACCTTGATAATTTAACGTCATCAACAGCAAATCCCATTTATCACTTTTAAATCGCGCAGGACCAAAAATAATATACGGCTTAACATCATCCATAATTCGAGTAAATTGGTTATCTGGAATATCAATATCGATGTCTGCTAAGGGACGATTCGCGCCATAAGCAATAGCAGCCAATCCTCCCGTTATTTGTCATATAGCCGTTGTTAACTTACCATCTTCCAGCATTAATATCCGCTGCGCGTGTTTTGCAATATCTCTATCATGCGTCACCATCACCACACTGGTTTTATGCTCTATTTGTAGTTCAAGAAAAAGTTGCAACACTTTATCCGCATTACGTGGATCCAGATTCCCTGTTGGCTCATCAGCGAGTACACACAAAGGTTGCGCGATCAAAGCACGAGCGATGGCAACACGTTGACGTTCGCCGCCGGAAAGTTCGCCGATTTTATGCAGCATACGATTTTTCAAACCAACCGATTCCAACAATGCAGATGCTTTCGCTTCAATCACATCGGGTTGAATTCCTCGAATCAACAAAGGCATACTCACATTTTCTAACGCAGTAAATTCCGGTAACAAATGATGAAATTGGTACACGAAACCAAGCGATTCATTACGCAAACGGCATTTTTCACCTTCAGATAATTGTGCCAAATCTTTGCCGGCAACTAGCACTTTACCTGTAGTCGGTTTATCTAAACCACCCAACAAATGTAGCAAGGTGCTTTTACCCGAACCCGAGCTTCCCACAATCGCAACTAATTCAGCGGGTTTGACTTCGAGATCAATCTGTTGCAACACATCGACTTGCACAGCTGCATCTAGATAAGTTTTTGCCAAATTGGAACAAGCAATCACTGAATTATTCATAACGAAGTGCCTCCACAGGTTCAGTACGCGAGGCGCGCCACGCGGGATACAAAGTTGCCAGCAGACTGAAAAAGAGTGCTGCGCAACTAATTTTTAAGACATCTAACCATTGTAATTCGGAAGGAAGATAATTAACAAAATACACGCTTGAAGAAAGAAATTGCACGTGAAAAATGTGTTCTACCGCATCGACTAATGCGGTTACATTACAAGCTAATAAGACGCCACCAATCACGCCTAACAAAGTCCCTACTACACCGACAATAGCACCTTGTACGACAAAAATCGTCATGATCATTTTAGGCGTTGCACCAAACGTTCGCAAAATCGCAATGTCAGATTCTTTATCGTTGACCACCATCACCAGCGTACAAACCAAATTAAAAACCGCGACAGCAATAATTAATAATAAAATAAAAAACATCATCGTTTTTTCTAACCGCACCGCATGAAAAAATGCGCCGAATTGTTCAGTCCAATTGGTAACCCGCGCACTCGGCCCAAGTTCAGCAGTTAATTGTTGCGTAACCAGTTCCGCCATATAAACATTCTTGATACTTGCATGCACACCGGTGACAGCTGCACCTAACTGCATGAGTTTTTGGCCGTCATATAAATTAACGAATGCCAAATTGGAATCAAAACCAAAACCACTACCCGCACGAAAAATACCCGTCACCGTGAAACGTTTGAAACGCGGAATCACTCCCGCCGGTGTTAAGGAAACTTGTGGCGTTACGACAGTGATTTTATCGCCGAGAGTCGCATTCAACCGATTTGCTAATTCTTCACCTAGCACCATTCCAAAACTACCCGAAACAAGCTGCTCTAACTTGCCTTGCACCATTTTATTGGGTAATTCTGTAATATTTTTTTCTGCAGCGGGATCTATCGCATCCAATAAAGCTGGCTGAACCAAACCATCATTCGTCAGCAAAACTTGTCCGCTGACAAAAGGAGCCACCCGCACGATATTGGGATTTTTTTTCATTAAGCCTTCTACTTCCTGCCAGTTAACGACATAGTCAGCTAACGTACTAACCGTGACTGGCGGCACCATACTGAAGACACGCTTTTGAATTTCACGATCGAAACCATTCATTACGGATAAAACGGTAATGAGCACCAATACGCCTAGCGCAATGCCAAGCATGGACATCAATGAAATAAAGGAAATGAAATGATTGCGCCGTTTAGCACGCGTATAACGTAATCCAATAAAAATAGCGGCAGGTCGGAACATAATAAAGTCTCATTGGTTCAGGCGAATACAGCTATTCTACGTTCTTTTAGCCTGCTTAAAAAGCTTAAAAAAATTATCCGTCGTTGCCTCCGCAACCTCCATCAAATCTATACCACGCAATTTAGCAATAAACTCTGCCACATAACGAACATTGGCAGGTTCATTCGGCTTGCCGCGATGGGGCACCGGCGAAAGATAAGGTGAATCGGTTTCGATAAGCATACGATCTAGCGGCATATGTTCCGCTACATATTGAATTTGTTTGGCACTATTAAACGTCACAACCCCTGAGAACGAAATGTAAAAATTCATCGCCATCGCTTCTTCTGCCATGGCCATATCTTCCGTAAAGCAATGCAATACACCGCCGGTTGAGGCTGCATTTTCTTCACGTAATATTTTAAGGGTATCTTCCTTCGCTTGACGTGAATGAACTATGAGTGGTTTGCCTGTTTCTTTGGCCGCACGTATATGTCGACGAAACCGTTCGCGTTGCCATTCGACTTCGCCCGTACTACGAAAATAATCCAAGCCAGTTTCACCGATGGCAACGATTTTTTTATCTTGTGCTAAAGCAATCAATTCTTCAGTAGTCGGTTCTTTGCTGACTTCTTCATTCGGATGTAACCCAACTGATGCACTCACCTGATCGTACGCACGTATCGTCTGCATCATGTACGCAAAATCATTCAGCGTAATGCATACACACAAAAAATGTTGCACGCCTTTTTCTACCGCAAACGCTATTGTTTTAGCAACATCGCCTGCATGGGTCGCAGGATCAAGTTGATCAAGATGGCAATGCGAATCGACTAAGAACATAATTTTACCCAATGAATAAATATTTCTTCTAATAAAAGCTGTCGATTAATATTGAGTGAACTTAACACTCGAGCATACGTTTGTTGCACTTGATCGATATATTGCAACAGATTTTCATGCGAAAACCGTTCAGTTAATTTATCAATATCTGACTGATAATCCACATTCATGATGCTTTCATCGGATTGCGACAACTTGAAGCGCAACAAATCTCTTAACCAACTCAGCAACAACTGTAAAATTGTCTGCACTTCTTTTTCGTGCCAAGCGGAAGCTAACTGTAAAGGATCGCGTTGTTGATAACTTAGCTGTAATAATGCCTGGTACAATTCTTTGCGCAACGTGAGTGTTTCATTCGCGAGTAACTCATTTACTTTTAAAGGCGCGCCTTCCGTTAAATTTAATAATAATTTTAGCGTTTCATCATCATTGAGATTTGCTTCTGATAACGCTGCATGATTTTGTAACCAGGTTAGCGCCGCTTCGGGTGACGGTTTGGAAAAAATAATGCGCTGACAGCGACTACTAATTGTTGCGGGCAACCGCATGCTTTGATTGCAAATTAAAATCAACACAGTTTTTGGTGTTGGTTCTTCGAGTGATTTTAACAATGCATTGGCTGCGTTAATATTCATTGCAGATGCGGGACTGATGATCACAACGCGATAACCGCCTAATAATGCAGTTTCATTGACAAAACTGACAATCTCGCGAATTTGATCGATCTTAATCATTTGCCCTGTTTCTTCTGGCTCAATTAATCGAAGATCAGGATGTGATTTAGCTTGTATTAAATGACAAGAACGACATTGACCGCAAGGTGTATCGACAACAGGTGAAACGCACAACAGATAATTTGCAAATACTTTCGCAAAATGATTTTTGCCCACGCCATCCGATCCTGCAAATAATAATGCATGCGGCAGACGATCTTGCGAATGTCTTTTATGCAATGATTCCCAGATTAAATTTTGCCAAGGTAAAATAGTTTCAGCTTCCATCCGAATTACCTCGTCAATAATGAATTTAATTTTTGTTGCAATTTATCTTGCACAGCGTCTAACGATTGCGTCGCATCAATCACCACAAATCGGTCAGGATACGCTTCAGCACGCGCCAAATACACTTCACGCACACGCTCAAAAAAATCTACTTTTTCCTGTTCAATTCTATCATGTGCACCACGATTTTTTGCTCGCGCCAAACCAATCGCGGGCGGTGCATCTAACAAAAAAGTCGTGTCTGGATTCACATCTCGCACAATCCATTCTGTCAGCATTTGGATTTTCTGCATATCCATTTTTCTACCACCGCCCTGATAAGCAAAGCTTGCATCCACAAAACGATCACTCACCACCCACTTGCCTGCTTGCAATGCGGGTAAAATAACATTCGCAATGTGCTGCGCGCGCGCAGCGAACATTAATAATAATTCAGTATCTGATGTTATCGTTTCTTTCTGATTAGGTGTTAACAAAATTTGCCGTAATTGCTCTGCAATAGGTGTGCCACCCGGTTCGCGTGTTACGATGAATTCTTGCTTGGATTGTGTCAAATAATCTTCAATGAATTTAATTGCTGTGGTCTTACCTACACCTTCGATACCTTCAATGGTAATAAATTTTCTTTGCACAATAACGTCCTTTCTTCTAGGGCCCATTATCCAGTCTTGGGAAAACCCGTTTTAACAAATAAGAATTTATTAACTTATCATTAAAATAACTTTTTTCAGACTGATTTTTTTTCGTCATGAAAATTGCTTCATGATGCTCCGTCAAAGTTGCAGAAAATTGATGACCGCTATCGGAACCCGTATTTTTCGCTACAAAATAATAATAATCATGATGCACTGGATGAAGCGCGGCTAAAATCGATTTCATACCTGGAATAGCGATAGGCGTAGGCGGTAACCCTTTATGAACGTATGTGTTATACGGACTTTTCGATTGCAAATCTGTTTTGTAAATTGTCCCATTATAATTCGCACCCGCTGCGTAAATCACTGTTGGATCAATTTGTAATAACATATTTTTTCTGAGACGATTCGCAATCACCCCCGCGATCATTGATCTTTCTGAATCAAGCCCAGTTTCTTTTTCAACGAGAGAAGCAACTGTCAATGCTTCCCCTTGTGTTTGATAAGGCAATCCTAGATCGCGCTTTTTCCATGCATCATTTAATTTGCTACGCATCAACTGAAATGACCGTTTTAACAGAACCAGATCCGATGATCCTTTGACAAAATAATAAGTATCAGGATAAAACCATCCTTCTGGTTGCAATTCCGGGTGACCGAGACGCTTCATAATTTCAGCATTGGTTAAAGTCGCTGAAGTATGTTGTAAATTGGGTTCGTTTTCTAAAACAGAACGTAAATGCCGGAAATTCCAGCCTGCCACAATAGTAAACTCATGATTAATCATCCCACTACCGGTCGTGATTTGCGTTAGCAAACTCAACAAAGTCGTCCCTTTTGGAAAAAGGTATTCGCCGGCTTTAAGTTCATGCTTGTTCCCTTTTAAATAAACTAAAAAATTAAAAAACGTGGGATAGTGAATGACATTTAATACATATAATTCATGAGCAACAGATTTAATGGATGCGCCTTCCGGCACGGTATATTTTATACCTTGCTGATCTGAGATGATTGGCATTCGCAGGGCAATCAAAAACGAGAGACAGAGAATTAACGCGGTACTCATGATAGCAATTAAGATGCGATGTTTTTTTGTTATCATTTTTACACCTTTGATGCTGAGGAAAGATATCATCGCGAGCTGTTGTCATCCTGAGAGCGCTTTTTGCTCGAAGGATCTCCTCATATCTATTGGAAGGTCCTTCACTTCGTTCAGGATGACAAGCCTTCTATTCTACAAACTTACGAAACAACAACGATCCGTTTGTTCCACCAAACCCAAATGAATTGGATAATGCGGCATGAATTTTCATCGGTTGCGCTTGGTGCGGCACAAAATTCAAATCACAACCTTCGTCAGGATGATCTAAATTGATAGTCGGTGGTGCAACTTGATCTCGGATCGCTAAAATACTAAATATGGCTTCCACAGAACCAGCCGCGCCTAGCAAGTGCCCTATCATCGATTTTGTTGAACTGACAGCCAGCTTGTATGCGTGATCGCCGAAACTGCGCTTGATCGCAAGAACCTCAAGCTCATCACCTGCAGGCGTTGATGTACCATGCGCATTGATGTAATCGACGTCTGTTGGATTCATATTCGCATCTTGTAATGCACTATTCATGGATGTCGCAGCACCCAAACCTTCAGGATGTGGCGTAGTGATATGAGACGCATCTGCACTCATGCCAAAACCAACTAATTCCGCATAAATTTTTGCGCCACGTTTTTTGGCATGCTCATAACTTTCTAGAACGATAATGCCAGCACCATCACCTAAAACAAAACCATCGCGATCCTTATCCCAGGGACGGCTCGCTTTTTCAGGATTATCATTACGGGTTGAAAGCGCTCGCATGGAGGCAAAACCGCTAATGCCCAACCGAGTAGTTGCCATTTCTGAACCGCCAGCAACCATAATATCCGCATCACCGTACGCGATTGTTCGTGCGGCCAAGCCAATGTTATGAGTACCTGTTGTACATGCTGTAACAACAGCAATATTGGGACCACGCATGCCATACATGATAGACAAGTTCCCGGCAATCATATTAATAATCACGCCAGGAATAAAAAAAGGTGAAATACGCCTGGGGCCGGTCTCTAATAAGACTGAATGGCATTTCTCAATCATTGGCAATCCGCCAATACCTGAGCCAACTGCAAGTCCAATGCGGTGTGCATTTTCCTCAGTCACAGTCAATCCGGAATCTTTGATTGCTTCCACCGCAGCGGCAATACCATACTGAATAAATAAATCTTTTTTGCGCGCTTCTTTTTCTGACATATAGGGCAGCGGATCGAAATTTTTGACATGACTACAGATACGGCAGCTAATGTCTGATGCATCAAAATGCTCAATCAAACCAACACTGCTTTTTCCTGCCAATATTCCTTTCCACGAATCCTCCACATTAGAACCTAATGGAGAAATCATCCCAAGACCTGTAACAACAACGCGCTTCTTACTCAAGACAAGCCCCTCTACTTAAACAAAGAACTAGTTCTTACTGTGTTCTTCCATATGGGAATTAATATAATCAACAGCTTGTTGAATCGTTGTGATTTTTTCAGCATCTTCATCTGGAATTTCAGTTTCAAATTCTTCTTCCAGAGCCATCACTAACTCAACTGTATCCAAAGAATCAGCGCCCAAATCATCTACGAAGGAAGAATCATTTGTCACTTCTTCTTCTTTAACACCTAATTGTTCAACAACGATCTTCTTAACACGTGCTTCAACGGTACTCATGTACGCTTATCCTCTTAAATTTAACGAAATGACTGTGTGCTAGTTTAGTTAAAAAACCGTAACTTTCAAGCCGAATTTTATATTCTAACGAATTTTCATGGCCTTACATTTATGCCATATACATTCCACCGTTCACATGTAGGGTCTGGCCAGTGATATAACCTGCTGCATTTGATGCTAAAAATACGACAGCCGCCGCAATATCATCTGGCTGGCCTAACCGTGGAATGGGAATTTTTTGCAATAACGCGGTACGTTGCTCTTCAGCCAAACCACGCGTCATATCGGTATCGATAAAGCCTGGAGCGACTGCGTTCACGGTAATATCACGTGATCCCACTTCTTGTGCTAAGGCTTTGGTAAAACCAACTAGGCCTGCTTTTGCAGCTGCATAATTGACTTGCCCTGCATTACCGGTTGAACCCACCACCGAACTAATGTTGATAATACGACCCCAACGGGCTTTTAACATATCACGTAAACAAGCTTTACTGAGACGAAAAATGGAACTCAGATTGGTTTCAATCACGTTATGCCATTCTTCTTCTTTCATTCGTAGTAATAAATTATCCTGCGTAATCGCTGCATTATTCACTAAGATAGCAGGCATACCATAACGTTCTTTGATCGTCGCTAATGCCGTTTCGATTGACTCAGCTGCAGAGACATTCAAAATAAGCCCAGCACCTTGAATGCCGGCTTGTTCAAACTGACGACTAATATTATCTGCGCCTTGCTGAGTGGTCGCTGTACCTACTACGACAGCGCCCGCACGACCCAAGTTTAAGGCGATCGCGAGACCAATGCCTCGGCTTGCGCCTGTCACCAACGCAACACGGCCTTTTTGTGCCATGATTTGTTCCATATAAAACCCTCTCTAATTCTGAATTAAACTCTGCAAACTGCTTAAATCTGCTGTATTTGCGAGTTGTATATCTGAAACAATACGTTTATTCAATCCACTTAATACTTTGCCAGGCCCGCACTCAATAATTTGCTGCACGCCCATTTTTTCAAAAAGTTGCAGCGTCTCGACCCAGCGAACTGGCATAAATAATTGGCGCGTCAAACCATCACGAATCGCTTCTTCATTTTCATAAATAGTCACATCCACATTATTAATAACGGGTATTACTGGTTTTTGAATTTGAATGCTTTCTAATAATTTTGCTAATCGATCTGCGGCTGGTTTCATTAATACACAATGAGAAGGCACACTCACCGACAATTGTTTCGCCAATTTTGCGCCCGCCTCCTTCGCAAGCACAATAGCACGCAGTACTGCGGCAGTATGTCCCGCTACAACAACTTGTCCTGGGCTATTAAAATTAACTGGGGCAAGTATTTCATTTAATGCCGCTTTTTCACAAACGGTGTTAACAGTAGCATCATCTAATCCCACAATCGCTGCCAAAGCGCCTTGCCCTGCAGGAACAGCGTCTTGCATAAATTCCCCACGCGCCGCGACCAAACGGATCGCATCAGAAAATGCGAAGGCTTTAGCGGCAACCAACGCTGTATATTCACCTAGACTGTGGCCCGCCAATAACTTGGGATGAAATTTATTTTGCGCTTCCAGAATACGCCAAATAGCATACGATGCGGCTAATAAAGCAGGTTGGGTATGTACTGTTTTATCTAATTCTTCAGCGGGTCCGTTTTGCGTTAATGCCCATAAATCATAGCCAAGCGCATCAGATGCTTCTTGAAAGGTCGCCTCAACTTGTGGAAATTCGCGAGCAATATCAGACAGCATTCCAACTGATTGTGAGCCTTGCCCCGGAAAAACCAACCCTAATGACGTCATGACGTTACCTCTAGTACTGAATTAAAGCAGAGCCCCAGGCAAGTCCACCGCCAAAACCTTCCAGCAACAACATTTCGCCTCTTTTGATACGACCATCACGCACTGCTTTATCTAATGCCAACGGAATGGAAGCACTTGAGGTATTGCCTTGATCTTCAAGCGTGATAGCAACACGCTCCATCGGTAAATCAAGTTTCTTAGCCATCGCTTGGATAATTCGAATATTGGCTTGATGTGGCACCAGCCAATCCACTGCAGATTTATCTAACGAATTGGCTGCCAAGGTTTCGTCAAATAAATTACCTAAAATATTAACCGCCAATTTAAATAATTGGTTACCTGTCATTTGGATATAAAGCGCTTGCTCCACATCAATTGGTTTGCCTAAGCCAACGTTTAAAGACAAGACATCTTTGTAAGTGCCATCTGCATGCAAATGCGTCGATAAAACACCCGGTTTGTCACTTGCTCCCAATATCACTGCGCCTGCACCATCACCAAACAAAACGCATGTCGTACGATCAGACCAATCGACTACACGTGACATCACTTCACTACCAATGACTAAAGCATATTTTATTGCATTATTACGGATATATTGATCTGCAATACTCAAGCCATACATAAAACCAGCACAGGCTGTTGAGTTCAAATCAAATGCCGCACATCCTGCAATACCTAAGCGTTGCTGCAACAAACATGCAGTGCTGGGAAACATTTTTTCTGGTGTTGTCGTTGCGATAATTATCATGCCAACATCAGCGGGAGAAATACCTGCAGCTGACATTGCTTGGCGCGCAGCTTTTTCTGCCATGGTTAATGCTGTTTCATGCTCGGCCGCAATATGGCGATTATTAATACCCGTACGTTCGATAATCCATTCATTCGTGGTTTCAACAATTTTTTCAAGATCGAAATTCGAAAGGATTTTTTCTGGCAGATAACTGCCGGTACCCATTATTTGTGCGTATGTCATAGTTTATAGCTACGCCTTTTAAAAAATTTTTTTAATCACGAGGAAGAGAGTTTGAGTAATTGCTCAACCTCAGCACTGATTCGTTGCGGAATATTTTTTTCAACTTGTACGATCGCTTCTTCAATGGCATGTGCAAACGCTTGGATTTTTGCACCGCCATGGCTTTTAATGACAATGCCAGGTAATCCAACAAAACATGCGCCATTATAGCGATCTGGATCAATTCGTTTGACTAATGATTTTAGAACTGGCATTGAGATGAGCGCTGCGAGTTTTGTTAACCAGCTACGACTATAAGCTTCTTTGAGCAAGCTTCGAATAAAAATCGCAACACCTTCACTGGTTTTCAACGCAACATTGCCGACGAAACCATCACAAACAACCACATCCGCATCGCCATGATAAATCTGATCGCCTTCGATAAAACCAGCATAGTGTATCGCTTTGGAATGTGATAAAAGTTGGGCCGTCTCTTTTACTAATTCATTGCCTTTAATATCTTCATGCCCAATATTTAGCAAACAGACTTTAGGATTTGGAATATTATCCACGGCCGAAGCTAACACGGACCCCATCACAGCAAACTGAAACAAATGTTTTGGGCTTGAATCGACATTTGCACCTAGATCTAGCATGCGCATGTTCTTGCCTGACTTGGTTGGAAAAGTAGAAATAATCGCTGGACGATCAATTCCAGGCAGCGTTTTTAGCACAAAACGCGCCGTTGCCATTAAGGCACCTGTATTGCCCGCACTCACACAGGCATCCGCTTGTCCTTCTTTCACAAGATTAATTGCAACACGCATAGAAGAATCCTTCTTGGTGCGCAACGCTTGTGAGGGAGATTCATCCATTTCGACACGCTGAGAAGCATGCTGGATAGCTAATCTATTGGGATAGATATTAGAATGAGTCTGCAATGCTTTTTGCAAAACTTCATTATCACCCACCAAAATAAGATGAAGAGCAGGACAATCTTTTAATACCTGCAAGCATGCAGGCACTACCACTGGAGGGCCATGATCGCCCCCCATAGCATCTACTGCGATGGTTATCTTTTTCAAATGATTTACTCTTCGTCGTTTTCTTCTTCAACTGCTTTATTGTTGTCGATAACCTGACGGCCTTTGTAGTAACCCTCTGGGCTAACATGGTGACGACGATGAGTTTCACCTGTTGCTGAATCTACAGAAAGCGCTGAAGCACTTAATGCGGAATGTGCACGACGCATGCCGCGTCTTGAACGTGATTTTTTACTTTTTTGAACTGCCATGAGCTAACTCCTCACTATTAAAACTTCAGCTTTATCTAATATATAGATATAAGCTGATACTATTTGTCGCGCTTGCCGCGCAATGATTCAATCACTTTAAATGGGCTTTCCTTTTCTGCCTCTGCAATCGCCCCTGAGTTAGACTCAAAAGGTAATATTGCTTGACACTTTTTAGCATCATGCATTGGTACGATCGGTAGACTGACAATTAATTCTTCTTCAATCATATCTCTCAAAATAACCGAGCCATCCGTCACTACTAATGGATCATACCGTTCAGGGAGCTCTAGCGCTTCTTTCTCTGTATGTACAATCCCCAACAGAAAGTTGGCGATTATCTCATATTTGAAAGACTCTAGACAACGCTGACATTGTAATGTCAGATAGGTTTCCAGATGCCCCTTAACATAACGTATCCCTTCTTCATCGATTCCAAACTCCAATTCTGCATTCACTTGACCTTCATCTGAATGTAAACTCGAGCAAAGACGCGGCAACTCCTTGATTAACAAGAAACCGCTTAAACTCAAGCCATTTTCAGCAAAACGGAATGGGTCGACTTTTAATGGTAGATTCTCTTTATGCATAGCTGCGGGATTGTATTCGCATGATGAAACTGTGTCAATTCATAGATGATTTCTAAAAGTATTTTAATCTAATGACTTAACACAGCTTGCCAAATCCTCATCTAAAGGCGCTGTCACATGGATAGTTTGCCCCGTCGATGGCAAGACAAATTCGATTAATTTTGAATGCAAAAACAATCTCTTCAAGCCATGCAAACGCATTTCCTTGCTAAATTCACGATCCCCATATTTTTCATCGCCCGCAATAGGATGCCCGCGATACTGCGCATGAACACGAATTTGATGCGTACGCCCGGTGTAAAGTGCTGCTTCTACTAAACTTGCTTTGGAATTTGGGAAAAATTGCATGGTTTTAAATACAGTCAATGCCAACTTCCCTTCCTTATTTACGCGGACAATACGCTCACCGCTACTGAGATGATTTTTTTGTAAAGGAGCATCCACTCGCATTTCATCTGCTTTCCACTGCCCTTTTGTCAATGCTAAATAAATTTTCGTAACTTTGCCTTCGCGCAGCAACGCATGTAACTCCTTCAGCACACCCCGTTTTTTCGCAAGTACGAGGCAGCCTGAGGTATCCGCATCAAGACGATGCGCTAATTCCAGATGCGGCAATTTGGGATACATTGAGCGTAACGCCTCAACAATTCCGATTTTCACTTTACTTCCCCCATGCACGGGAATACCTGGCGGCTTATTGATAATAAAAAGATTTTTATCTTCATATAAGATCCGGCTGGTCAGCACTTCCATCAAAGAATGACTCGGCGCTTCCGGCACCTCCCTTATTTCTAATTGCATAGGCGGTAAACGGACTTGGTCACCCGCTTGTAATCGATAACTTGGCTGCACCCGCTTTTTATTGACGCGCACTTCACCTTTACGCAAAATACGATAAATTCGAGTTTTAGGAACGCCTTTTAATTTCGTCACCAAAAAATTATCAATACGCTGCGACGCAAAATCCGGCTCAATGGTAATGTAGCGTACTGGGCTAAATTCAGATTTATCCATATAAATCCTGTAGTTACAAAACTATCCAAAAGTAATTTATTAAAATCCTGGCAGATACTATCACACATCTTCAATTGATATAGATAGAAAATACTGGTATATTCGCTAACACCTTGATAGGTAAAATTATTTAGCAAGGTATTCAACACGTCGGGTTTTTACGAATGATAGAGTTAATAGGATGCAAAAGATAGAAGCATCTATGGCAGGTGAATTTTTTACCTTTGAATATGCCAGCCTGAGTGTGAACATAACGAATACCATGCGATTATGTTAACTTGTGCTCCAGCACTGAAATGTGGCTGCATTGGTTTTTAGAGCAAGAATTTAGTGATGGTTGTTTTAGGCCTAATATCAATAGACCCTGACCATCAAGTAGGCGATAGCCGATCATGAAAACATAAATAGATATTCTGGACGTGCTAACATCACGATGAAAATGCGAAGAAAAATTGAACTTCACCCGTCCTGAACATGCTGAATATTATAAGTGAGATATACGCCTAAATTGAACGAACTCAAAAACCTTCATGCAAAACATAGCCACAAATATCCAGTGATGGAACGCCTTAAATAAAAAGGTAGCTATGAAAAGAATGCTAATTAACGCAACTCACAAAAATGAAGAGTTGCGAATCGCCCTGGCTAGTGGGCAACACCTCTATGATCTCATCATCGAATCATCCGCTCGTGAACAAAAACAATCTAACATTTACAAAGGTCGCGTCACTCGCATCGAACCCAGCCTTGAAGCTGCTTTCGTTGATTACGGTGAAGAACGACATGGATTTCTGCCATTAAAAGAAGTGGCACGTTCCTGCTTTAAAGAAAGTTATGTTGATAACGGCAAGCGTCCAACGATCAACGAAGTGTTGGAAGAAGGCCAAGAACTTATTGTTCAAATTGACAAAGAAGAACGCGGCAACAAAGGCGCTGCGCTCACAACTTTTATTTCTCTGCCTGGCTCTTATTTGGTACTCATGCCAAACAATCCGCGTGCTGGTGGAATTTCACGACGCATTGAAGGTGATGAACGTTCTGACTTACGTGAAAATCTTTCAGCATTAACACTTCCTGAAGGTATGGGCGTCATCGTACGAACAGCTGGCAGTGGAAAAAGTTTCGAAGAATTACAATGGGACTTGGATATTTTATTAAGACACTGGGAATCGATTCGACGCGTGATCGAAAGCCGTCCCGCGCCTTTCCTGGTTTATCAAGAAAGCAATACCATCATTCGCGCAGTACGCGATTACTTACGCAAAGACATTGATGAAGTACTTATCGATCATCCTGATGTGTATGAAGAAATCATTGGTCATATCAAATTAGTTCGACCCGACTTCATGCATCGCGTCAAACTTTATAAGGACCCTACACCTTTATTCACTCGCTTCCAAATTGAAAGCCAAATTGAATCAGCGTTCCAACGCGAAGTCAGATTACCATCTGGTGGTTCTATTGTGATTGATCACACAGAAGCGCTGGTTTCTATCGATATCAATTCAGCACGCGCAACGAAAGGCGGTGACATTGAAGAAACTGCACTCACCACGAATCTTGAAGCCGCAGATGAAATTGCAAGACAATTACGTTTACGTGACTTAGGTGGCTTGATCGTAATTGATTTCATCGACATGACGCCAACACGTAATCAACGTGAAGTAGAAGACCGCATCAAAAACGCATTATCGATGGATAGAGCGCGCGTACAAATCGGCCGTATTTCTCGCTTTGGTTTACTTGAAATGTCACGTCAGCGTTTACGACCATCGCTAGGCGAATCCAGCCAAATTAGTTGCCCACGTTGTTTAGGACAAGGCACGATTCGTGGTATTGAATCACTTGCACTATCGATTATACGAATCATTGAAGAACATGCATTGAAAGAAAATACCGCGCAAGTTCGCGCAATATTGCCGATTGAAATTGCGACTTTCCTACTGAATGAAAAACGCCAAGCGATTATGGGCATTGAAGAACGTCAAAAAGTGGGAGTCATTATTGTACCGAATCCGCATTTCATGACGCCACATTATGAAGTAGAACGCATTCGTCTTTCCGATTTAAGTGAAAAAGATGAAAAAATATTAAGTTATAAGCTTGCTATCAAGCCAGAGCTTGAGCTTACCACAACCAGTCAAACAACAACGCGTACACATCAAGAACCTGCTATCAAAAGCATGGTCATTGAACAACCCACACCGACTCCGTCTGGAAAAACAAAATCCGGAGAAGGTATCTTAAAGCGCTTGTTTGGTTTTATTACACAAAAGAAAGAAGCCGCTCCCGTTGTAGAAAAAAAACCAGTGCAGCGCACAGGCGAAGGCAGACGAACGGGTGGTGGCGCGCCGCATCATCGTGGCAAACCTCGTCATCACCATAATAAAACACGTGGCCATAGACGAAGTGGTACTGGTCATCAGCATTCCGATTCCGATCAGCAAAAACAGCCAAGATCAACTGAACAACATACTCGTCATGAAAGACATGAGCGTCCTGAACGTGAACATGTTGAGCGTCATCATGAACAACATGATCACCAACCAGCACGACAACACCAGAGTGAACATCCAAGACGAGAGCATCATACTCCAGCAGTAGAAGCGCCGCAGTCCAAACAAGTGAGTCATTTCCATGAGTCACCGCCACATCCGAAACAAGATGAGCGTCAAACTGCACTGATTCCTGTTTCACCTGTTACAGTCGAAACACCGACGACGACTCAAGCCGCCGCAGATTCGCACACACAGAGCCATCATCATGCTCACGGCGAAAATACGGACAGAAAATCCAGACATCCTGCTAAACACAGACGTCATAAACGATTTTCCAAACACCGTCCTCGAAAACCACAAACAGGCGAACAAAATTCGCAGAAGATGGTGGGTGAAGATATTTATAGTAGTAAGAAAGAAAATACTGAGTAAACGTAGTCCGTGTCATCCTGAACGAAGTGAAGGATCTCCTTACATCAGGAGATCCTTCACTTCGTTCAGGATGACAAATAACAACGCAATGACACCACCTTATTCATCACTCCCCAACCGCCGCGACCGCGATTCCAACATCACAGGAATATCATCAATCACGGGATACGCCATGCGATCAAATTTGCAAATCAATTCCTGATTCGCCTTGTCAAAGAACAACTCCCCTTTACAAACAGGACATGCTAGTATTTCAAGTAAATTTTTATCCATGACTCACCATTATTAATTTATGTTTAAAGATGCTATGAACACACATCAATTATTTAATCTCAACGCAGCAGATCCATCCTGGCATGCTTGTCTCACTGAAGCATTAACAAAAGTCGATCCTGCTTATCTTGAAAATTTATACCAAAATACCGATTGGTTACCAGGTCATAAAAATATATTTAACGCGTTCTCCCTACCCGTCAGCCAAACAAATTACGTTTTATTCGGCGAATCGCCCTATCCCCGCTCTGCATCTGCGAATGGTTATGCATTTTGGGATGCCGCAGTGGATCAACTGTGGTCGGATACAGGACTTAGCAAAACTGTCAATCGCGCAACCTCACTGAGAAACTTAATTAAAATGTTATTAATTGCTGAAGGAAAATTAAATCCCGAGCAAACAAGTCAGTCTGACATTGCAAATGTAGATAAACAATACTTAATTAAAACCAACCAAGAACTTTTTAATAACTTATTACAACATGGGTTTTTGTTATTAAATGCAACCCCCATTTTACAGCCGGAACAAGTCAAAAAAGATGCGCGTGCCTGGCAACCATTTATCAACCATGTCTTACACTTTCTTTTTGAAAAACATCCCGCCGTCCAATTAATATTATTAGGCAACATCGCCAATACTATTGATAAGTTAGTGGAACAATTTCCCGTAAAAAAACTTTATGCCGAACACCCTTATAATATTTCATTCATTCAGAATCAAAAAATCCTGCAGTTTTTTCAGCCGTTCCATCTATTGTGTCGTGCCCTGCACTATTTTTGAAAGGAGTAATTATGATTCCATCAGTGGCTGAGCTACGCCATTTTTTAGAAGTCTCTCGCACGTTAAACTTATCTCAAGCCGCTAAAAATCTCTATATCAGTCAATCTTCTCTAAGTCGTTCTATTCAGCAATTCGAACAAATAGTGGGTACTGCATTATTTATTCGGCATAAAACAGGAATGACGTTGACGCCCGCCGGTAAAAAAATGCAATCGAAAATTGACCCGCTTGTAAAAAACTGGCAAGACACTAAAATACAAGTGCTCGCTTCACATCAAAAAATAGAAGGCCAAGTCAAAATCGGTTGTCCTGCACCTATTGGTTTGTTTATGGATGATTTCATTGCTTCAATCCTAAGCGTTTATCCAAAGATCGACATTGAGCTTTGTCATCATAATTCAGAAGTTGTTACACAAAAAGTAATTGATATGCAAATTGATATTGGGATTGTGAATAATCCAGTCGAATATCCAGATTTAATCACACGTAAAATATGCGAAACAGACACAACATTTTGGGTGAAAAACGACGTTGGAAGTACAACTACTATGCACGAAAATAACATCCTTATCTATCATCCAAAATGGCCGCATTCAGACAACCTTTTGCAAAAGTGTAAGGAAATAAACATAGAATTTAATCGCTCAATGAAAATAAATAGCATAGATGTCATTGCGAATTTAACTGCCAAAGGATGCGGCTTAGGAATTTTGCCATCATGCTACGTTAACAAACAATATGCAGACAAATTGAAACGCGTTGTTAACATGCCTATTGTGACGAATAACATATATTTAATTTATCGAAAAGAATATCTCAATGTGCAAGTCATTAAAACAACCATTGATTGCATAAAATACTGGGCTGAAAAAAACGATGGCGCTCCAAATGTACAGGGTCTGTTGCCTAAATCCAGTTTGGCGCAAGACCCAATAATATAATTTCAGCTAAAGCGTCTTTGTCTAGCAGAAGGTAAAAATGGTGTGGCTGCAGTAGCTTCAGGAGTTTGATGAGTTTGATCTGTTAATTTGTTTTGAACTGGCAGAATTTCGATATTAAAACCAGCATCTTTTAAAAGCGGAAGCAATCGGTCCCCAAATGCTCTTGCGGGTGTTAAGAAACCTGCTTCTCTTTCCCGAAAGTCTTTTATATCTCTCACCGCTAGACGAGCGCATTCAACCGCTAAAGCTGCTGTAATTTCATTTCCTGGATCTCCTGAACGTTGCATGCATATTTTTACTTTATCTTGGCCTTTACTTCGACCTATTAATACCACACTAAATTCACTAGCACGACGATCTTCTACATTAGGTCCTTGACCTGGTTTCGGGCAAAGCCAGCCTATAATTTTGCGTCCTGCTGAATTACGACTAAGCAAACCAAATCCGGCTAATGCAGCGGTTGCAAAATATGCTTGCATACATCCACTACTTTTAGGCAACAACAAGCGTTCCTCATAATGAAAATCGGGTAAAGATGTAGCGTCTGCCGTCAAATGAGAACCTCGCCATTGCCAGACTGAACGTTGCACCGGCTTTTCATTTATGCGAGCCATAAAAAACATTGTTGAGTAACACTGAAATAATTCTTCACGTCGTGGAGCAATACTCGCATTTGATTTCTTAGTAGGAGCACCAGGAATGAGAAGATTGGAATTTGACATGTCAGCCCAAGCATTATTTTCAGCCATATTAAGAGCCGTGGCTATCGAACCACCATTAATTTTAATTTTACCCTTTAGTTTATAATAAAGAGACACACCATCTAGCTCGAATTTATTTTCGCTTGCTTCCTGTAGAGCTTGAAAAGTTAATAAATCAGCTGGAACAGAATCAAATCCACAGAAGGGAATTATCCGAGCACCTGTTTCTTTAGCTCTCGCCTCATATTTATTCATCATGTCGCGAACAAATAAAGGTTCACCTGAGATATCTAAATAGTCTGTTCCATTCTCTACACACGCTTTGATAACGGGCTCGGCATACTTAGCAAATGGACCCGCACAATTTAATACTACGTTTGTACTTTTTACCATTCTATTTAAGCTTTCTTCATCATCTAATTTTGCAATAATGATTTTAGGTTTAATTTCACACGATTGTTGCAACTCTCTCAGTTTTAGCTCGTCACGGCCTGCGATAGCTACTCTTATATCACTTACTTTTGATTCAGATTCCGATTTCGATTCTGGCAGTGACTTCATCAGATGTTGCGCTACGACTCTACCTGCAAATCCACTAGCACCATAAACAACTACATCATATTCCTTTTCATTTCTTTGCATATTATTACACCCCTTATTATATAAAAATCGTATGAATGTTAATTGTTATTGTCGTATCGGCATAATACCTATCCTGCATGGTTATGATGCAGAAAATGCATACATTGCTGCCTCCAATTTGCGTTTTACTCATCTTGATCCTTATTACCAGAAATCATTTTTGATGCTAGGCATCAGGCACTCTACAGGCTTTAATGCGGCTCAAAACGACCATGAAAATTTGCTATAATTTTGTAAAAAAGATAAAGTGATAGACTGAACCAATCGAGGGTTTTGGCATGCGGATATTGCTGGTAGAAGACGATGAAATGCTAGGTGATGGCCTCAGAACGGGTCTTATTCAATATGGATATGCCGTTGATTGGCTAAAGGATGGCTTATCTGCTGATCAAGCATTGAAAACCGAAACATTTGATATTGTCGTGCTCGATTTAGGCCTACCTAAAATGCCTGGCATTACCGTGCTACAAAATCTGCGATCCCGTGGCCAAACCATGCCAGTACTCATACTCACCGCACGTGAATCTATCGATGATCGAGTCAAAGGTCTTGATAGCGGCGCAGATGACTACTTAACCAAGCCATTTGATCTTGATGAACTATGCGCACGCTTACGCGCGCTACAACGCCGTTTCTCATCGCGCGCCGATCCTTTATTGGTGCATGGCACAATCACTCTCGATCCAGCTGCTCACACCGTCACGCTGGAAAATGAAACTGTTAACGTATCACGCCGTGAATTTGCGTTGCTGCAAAAATTGCTTGAAAATGCTGGACGTGTTTTATCGCGCGAACATCTGACTCAATCACTTTATGGCTGGGGCGAAGATGTGGATAGTAATGCGCTTGAAGTCCACATTCATAACTTGCGCAAAAAATTCGGCCAAAGTTTTATTCACACTATACGCGGCATTGGCTATATGATTGATAAAGATAAAGATGAAAAATGATTCGATCAATACGACACTTCCTATTAATCAGTCTTTTGGTGAGCATGACGATTGCATCATCAGTCACTGCGATCGGTAATTACCTGCTTGATAAACAAGTTATTCAACCTTATCTCGATGAACAACTCATTAAGTTATACACATTTATTGAAGTCATTTCGCATACCGCAATGGAAGACACCCATATTCAATCAAAAATTTATACTTACATGAATGAAACACAAAGCTCGGGCGCGAAAAATTTACTTTTCCAGGTTTGGACGAAAAATAAAAAATTATTAGTGTTCTCCGAAAACAGCCCCAAAGAATCCATGCTCGATGTCCCTATTGGATTCAGTGATATTGAAATCGACAACAATGATTGGCGAGTGTATGCAAGCGTCGATCAAATCACAAAAAATAAAATTGTTGTGGCGGAGTTGTATGATATTCGCAACAAACTCGCCGATGATATCACCCGCAATAACGGCTATATTCTTTTATTCACATATCCAATCTTTGGCATACTCATTTGGGCCATTGTTGGATTAGCTTTACGCTCGATCACTCGCGTGACTAATGAAATTTCCAATCGTGCATCAACTTATCTCGAACCCGTAGAAGCAGAAAATATTCCTGTCGAAATTAGTCCGCTGGTTGCTGAATTAAATCAATTATTTTTACGCTTAAAATTAGCTTTTGATCGCAACAAACGTTTTGCGGGTGACGCAGCACATGAATTGCGAACGCCACTGGCAGCACTTAAAACGCAAGCGCAAGTCGCACTTAAAGCAGATAATGAAGCCGCTCGTTTTCAAGCACTACAAAAAGTGGTGCAAAGTGTCGATCGAAGTTCGCACGTGGTGGCCCAACTTCTCACACTGAGCCGACTCAGTCAGGAACAAGAATTAAATGATATCCGACCCGTTGATTTACACAAACTCACCACAGAAATCGTCGCCTACTTAGTTCCGATTGCGTTGGAAAAAGAAATTGAAATTGAACTCTTTCCGCCGCAAGAAAATACCATCATCCTGGGTAATGATATTGCACTTGGAATTTTAATTCGTAATGTCGTCGATAATGCGATTCGTTATACGCCAGAAAAAGGTGACATAAAAGTAAGAATACTGGATGATCACGACAAAATTATTTTACGCGTGATTGATTCAGGTCCCGGGATTCCTGCGGAATTGCGTGAACGCGTATTTGAGCGTTTCTATCGTGTATTAGGTACAAAAGCACAAGGCAGCGGTTTAGGCTTAGCTATCGTCAGCCAGATTGCGGAGTTACATCATGCAACGATCAAATTAAATGTACCAGCGAATGGTGTTGGCCTACAATTTGATGTCGAATTTCCAAGTTACAATCATTAGAGCCAAGAAAGAATGGAATTATTAGATCTCATTACAACTGACACAACACTGCTTACGCCGAATCAACGACTTTCAGCAGCACTACTCAATCAATATAATCAATCACAAGTCAGCGCGAAAAAAACTTCTTGGGAAAGCTTGGATATTTTACCCATGGCAAGCTGGATAAAACGTTGCTGGGATGAATGCACGGCCAAAAATATTGCGGCCAATCCCCTGTTACTTTCCGCCAATCAAGAAGCCATTTTATGGGAAATTTTGCTGCGCAAATCACCGGAAAGCGATTCGTTATTACAAGTCTCAGGAACAGCAGAACTTGCCATGTCTGCGTGGGAATTATTAAAACTGTGGGAAGTCGAACTGGATCATCCTTCTTTGACGCTCACAGATGACGGCCAGGTTTTTCAACAATGGGCCAAGCAATTTCAAAAATTATGTCGTCAACATAACTGGATTGATCGAAACAGCATTATCGACATTATCAAAAAAAATATTGTAGAAAAAAATCTAACGCCACCCGCACATATTATTTTAGTTGGTTTCACGGAAATTTCTCCGCAACAGCAAAATTTGCTGGCACTATGCGAAGAATTTGGCAGCAAAATTTCTTATTACAATGCGTCTCGCCCTGCTCTATCCGTAAAAAAAATCGCACTAACTGATGAAGAAGCCGAGATTCGCAGCATGGCGCGCTGGGCAAAAGCAATTTATGATGCGGCTCCGGAGAAACAGCCATATTTAGCTGGTTGCGTTATTCCTCGCCTGGAAACAATGCGCGACACAGTATTGCAAATTTTTTCTGAAACATTTGCGGAAAACAATACCTTCACGCTTGATCATGTGTTATTACCATTTAACATTTCAGCCGGAAAAAATTTAAAATCATTTCCCGTTGTGCATACTGCAATTGAATTATTAAAATTACAGCAAAAAAATATTTCGATTGAAACAATCAGTAATATGTTACGTTCGCCATTTTTAGGTGATGCTGAACACGAGCAATTAAAACGAGCCTATTTTGATAGCCGTTTGCGTAGCGCGAATATGTCGACTATTTCGTTGCAACAATTAATGAAACCAAACGCAATTTATAATTTATCAGCAGCATGCCCTGCTCTCGCAAGGCGAATTCAAAAATATTTGCAACGAATGGCGGAATTTAAAAAGAATTTGCCTGTGAGCGAATGGGTCAAACATTTTATTGAGTTATTAAAAATACTGGGTTGGCCTGGCGAACGAAGTTTAAATAGTCAGGAATATCAAGTCACCCAACGCTGGCTTGATTTACTCATCGAATACAGTACGTTTGATGCGACTCTGGGACCACAATCATTCTCGAAAACAGTGGAATATCTCGCACAACTTTCTGCAAAAACAATATTTCAAGCAAAAACACCTGACGCGCCTATTCACATTTTAGGCGTACTCGAAGCGGCTGAATTGCCATTTAAACATCTTTGGGTCATGGGCTTGGATGACAGCACCTGGCCCGCCGCACCCAAGCCCAATCCATTAATTCCACAACGCTTGCAAAAAACATTACAAATGCCGCATGCGACCAGTGAACGCGAATTGCATTATTGTAAAAAATTAATTGAACAATTAACTCAAAGTGCGAGGCAAATTATTTTTAGTTATCCCCAAAAAAACGGTGACGTTGATTTGCGGCCAAGTGCACTGTTGAATTCAATTGAAAAAATTTCTCTGGAAGAAATTCAACTCAGTATTTTTGCATCGCCCGCACAAAAAATCTTTCAAGAAAAAAATATTGAAAAATTTGTCGATGAGACTGGACCCATCATCGGAGAAAATGAGGAAGTGCATGGTGGCGCTTACATTTTCAAATTACAAGCCGCGTGTCCATTTAAAGCATTTGCAGAATTGCGTTTGCATGCGCGTCGTCTTGAAACACCGACACTCGGTTTACGCGCCATTGATCGCGGTAACATCGTGCATAAAGCGCTAGAATTACTTTGGCAAGAAATCAAAGATTCAACGACACTCGCAACCTTATCAGCAATAGAACTCAAACAAATTATTCATGATTCAGCAGAGCAAGCATTACATTTTATTTTACATGGCAATGGCGAAATTGAAATTCCAAATCCGCGTTATCTCGCGCTTGAACTTGTAAGATTAGAAAAAATATTACTGGATTGGTTGACGCTAGAAATAAATCGCCCGGAATTTAAAGTTGCTTTTCAGGAATTTGAAATTAAAGTTACTGTCGGCAGCATACCGGTCACATTACGGGTAGATCGAATTGATGAATTACCCGACGGTAAT
Source organism: uncultured Coxiellaceae bacterium (assembly GCA_964489265.1). GTDB lineage: Bacteria > Pseudomonadota > Gammaproteobacteria > DSM-16500 > DSM-16500 > CAYRUP01. The sequence continues at coordinate 6,497 of CAZAXX010000021.1, read as the reverse complement.
TTTTTAATTATCGATTATAAAACCGGAAAAAATAATGATATCAAGCATTGGTTTGGCACACGACCGGATGAACCGCAATTACCGTTATATTGCATTATCGGCAACAGACAAACTATCGCGATTGCATTTGGCCAATTGCATCCAGATGATATGGCTTTGATGGGTGCTTGCAAAAAAAATATTGATATTAAATCCATGAAAACGTTACCTGAAATTTCACACGCAGGCGCAACGCTTTGGGATGAGCAAGTTTATGAATGGCGAACTATTTTAGAAAAACTGGGCAATGATTTTCGGGATGGAATTGCTACAGTGGATCCAAAAGACCTTCTGCAAACGTGTAATACGTGTAAATTGCAGACTTTCTGTCGGATCCATGAGAAAGCACTATGAACATCAATGGTACGTATCCCGCGACGCTTTTTAAGCGGGATGACGGTGATTATCTAGACCCTCTGCGATTAAGTTGAGGCGCCACAGTTCTATTATCTGGCTGCGACTCTACTGCCGGTCTAAACTTTGAATGAGAAACAACGGAAACAGGTCGCTCAGAACATTGTCGCCCTATGGTATTATCATATATATATTGATCGCAGTCTAACTGACTTACTTTCTCTCCTAGTTTAGCACCTTCTCTAATAAAAATTTCTGAAATCCGTTTTCTACGCAGAAGGATGTTCTGTTCGCGCTTACTTCTGGCAGTTTCAATTAATTCATCAACATGGCGATTATTTTTTCGAGGCTTATTATCCCCGCAAAGTTCACCATAAATTCTATCAACGCGATTTTGAGTAGCGTCATGCTGCGAATTACCAGTCAGAGCAGCGAGAGTATTTAAAGCATATTTAAATTCGGATTCTAAGAGTTGGATTTTCTCCTCAGTTAGAATTTTTCCAGATTGTTCACGCTCAGCTTTAGCTTCACCAATTAATTCACTGACATGACGATTACTTCTTCTTGGGAGGTCTCCTCCGCAAATATAGCTATACATTTCATCAACTTTTTTTTGAGCCTCGGTATGATTTGCATCGTCGGGAAGAGCATTAAGATCTTCTAAAGCTTCTTTAAAGCTAGATTCTATAGACTGCATTGCGTTTTCATTGGTCAATACATTTAATCGTAGTGTCAATCTTTTTAAAACCTCAGCCCAATTGACCATGTCTTCGATTGCACTCTGCTCGGCTTGAAATTGTCGTGGCATTTTTTCTCCTCATAATTATTAAATCAACCGATGAGATTCTACCGTATCAAAATACACATTCAAACTCATTTTAATCTGAATGAATATTATTTGATCTAGTAGTTTTCCTTTCCGACAAGTGATATAACACATTATCCAAACTTAACAGATAGAGAAATCCGTGAAAATATTTGATGATCAACAACGCATGGATGCATTAAATCCAGCAAAATCATTTATCGTTCAAGCACCTGCCGGCTCTGGGAAAACCGAATTGCTGACTCAGCGATTTTTGGTGTTATTAAGCCAGGTTAAACAACCGGAAGAAATTCTCGCGATTACATTTACCAAAAAATCAGCGGCAGAAATGCGTGCACGCATTATTCACGCTCTACAAAATGCATTAAACAATCCTGAACCTGAAACAGCGCATGCCAAAAAAACCTGGCATTTAGCTAAAAAAGTCTTGCAACAAGATGAAGCGTTACAATGGAATTTGTTAGCGAGCCCCAGCCGATTGCGTTTGCAAACAATCGATTCGTTTAATAGCAGCTTAACCAGGCATTTACCTATCCTATCGAATTTTGGTGCTACACCTGAAATTACAGATGATGCGTTGCCACTTTATCGTCAGGCCGTTCAAGAACTTTTAGCACATCTTGAAGAAGAGCATGCCTGGTCGGACGCAATCGCTGTGATTCTGTTACACATGGATAATGACTTGAGCAAAGTCGAATTGTTATTAATTAATTTACTTTCCAAACGTGATCAATGGTTAAGACATATCAACCCGCACGCAAATAATCCTTTTCTGAGAAAAACGCTAGAGGGACAGCTCGCTTCAGTTGTGACAGATATTCTAAAAAATTTAGCTGAGATTTTTCCTAAAAAACTTATGGAAGAACTATTATTTTTACTGCGCTATGCAGCAAATAATATTCATCGAGAAAATCCAGAATCACCTCTTGCAAGCTGTCTTGATCTGCAAACGTTGCCAGGCACAACCATTGAAGATAGAAAATACTGGTCTGGAATCCGTGAATTGCTTTTCACAAAAAGTGATGAGTGGCGTAAAAAATGTGAGAAAGATATTGGATTTCCGCCGCCAGCCAATTTTAAAAATGCAGAAGAAAAAAATCTTGCGAGCGATATGAAAAGACGAGCAATGGAATTGATTGAGCGTCTTGGTCAATGGGATGAATTACGCAGTGCGTTTAAAGAACTTCGTTATGCACCGGATTCTTGTTATCAAGAAGCGCAATGGCAAACACTGGAAGCACTGCATCAAATATTGCATGTTGCAGCTGCAAATTTAAAATTGGTTTTTCAGCAGCATGGAAAAATTGATTATATTGAAAATTCACTGGCTGCCCTGGAATCACTAGGCACTGACGAAACGCCAACTGATTTGACTTTGGCGTTGGATTATCAAATCAAACATATTTTAGTTGATGAATTTCAAGATACCTCAAACAGTCAATATATTTTACTTAAAAAAATAACTGCGGGATGGGACTCGCAAGATGGGCGCACTTTATTTTTAGTCGGCGATCCCATGCAATCGATTTATCGTTTTCGTGAGGCAGAAGTTGGTATTTTTATTCGTACGCGTAAACATGGTATAGGTAATGTCAAGCTGGAGCCTTTAACACTTTCCGTTAATTTTCGTTCGACAGCCGGAATAGTCAATTGGGTTAATGCGCATTTTCCCTATGTTTTATCATCATTTGATGATATTGCAACAGGCGCTGTTTCTTATAGTCCTAGCCTTGCCAATCAAACGAATGCAAATGAAAATTCACCTGTCACGTTAAATTCATTTTTATCAGGCGATCAAGATGAACAAGCCAATGCAATTGTGTCACTGATCCAGAAAAGAAAAAATGAAATCCCAAATGGAACAATTGCGATTTTAGTTCGATCACGCACGCATTTGGAAGAAATAATTCCTGCACTGAATGCAGCAAATTTACCGTTTCGTGCGATTGATATTGATCCCTTAACTGAGCGCCCTTTTATTCAGGATTTAATGGCGCTGACACGCGCGTTACTTCATCCAGCAGATCGTATCGCATGGCTTTCTATTTTGCGCGCGCCATGGTGTGGTTTATCATTAAGTGATTTGTTAACTTTATCCGGTCAAGATGCAAAAATTAGTTTATGGGAAAGATTACAATCCGCTGAGATAATTTCTTTATTGAGTGACGATGCTCAGACTCGCTTAACACGAATTATTCCGATACTCAAAATAAAATTATTTGAGCGGCAGCGCTATAGCTTGCGCTATTGGATTGAAAGCACCTGGTTGTTACTCGGCGGTCCAGCTTGCGTTGAGCATGCGACAGATTTGGAAAATGCGGCTGCTTATTTCAAGTTACTTGATAAATTGGATCAAGGTAGTGATTTATTAAATCTTGATTTGCTTGATAGTTATGTCAGCAAACTCTACGCCGCGCCCAACAATCAAGCGGATGATTCACTGCAAATCATGACGATTCATAATGCGAAAGGTCTTGAGTTTGATACCGTTATTCTTCCTCATCTCGAACGCAAAGCATCGAATGACGATAAACAATTATTACTTTGGATGGAACGACAACGTCATGATGAAAGTAGTGCCTTGATTTTGGCGCCTGTACATGCAGTTGGTAATGAGACCGATTCGATTTATGAATATATTAAAAAACAAAATTCGATAAAAAATGATTATGAGCGAAGTCGATTATTATATGTTGCGGTTACACGCGCAAAAAAACATTTAGATTTATTTTTTAATTTAAAAAATGAAAGCAAGGCAAATGCGAGTAGTTTGCTTGAAAAATTATGGCCTTCAATTAAAAATCAAATTGTATTAAGTGAAAAAAAAGCTACTTTTACGGGAGAAATTACCTCCGGCAGAGAAGTGCAACCTATTCGACGTTTGATGTCTGACTGGCAAAATCCCATGCGAGAAAATCGATTAGCTGAGACGTTAACATATCATCAAAAAAAATCTGGATTTGAATTGCCTGATCACAATCCGAAATATATTGGCACGTTGATCCATCAAATTTTACAGCAAATCAGCCGGTTTGGCAGCGAATGGTGGTTGTCGCAAACCAGTCACAATAAAGTGAGTTATTTAAAAAATCATTTATTTCAATTGGGCGTCATTGGCATCGATTTACAACCTATCATTGAAAACATCAATGACACAATTGCAAAAACACTGAAAGATCCTCGCGGTCAGTGGATTTTATCAATGCAAAAAGAAGCACAATCAGAATTTCGCCTGACCGCTCATGTGGATAATGAGATTCAACAACTTATTATTGATAGAACATTTGTAGATGAAAATAATATACGCTGGATTATTGATTACAAAACATCGGTGCCAGATTTTTTGGAATTAAATGATTTTTTGAGTCGTGAGAAACAAAAGTATCAGAAAAAAATGTGGCATTATTTTCAGGCGATGCGGGAAATTGATCAGCGTCCAATTAAAATGGGATTGTATTTTCCTTTGATTTCAGCATGGCATGAGTGGGATTTTGATTGAAAATGTTTATCATTTTGAACTATCCGGTGAATCGAGTTATTTCTAGCACGTCATCCCGCGACGCTTTTTAAGCGGGATGACGCGTGTTCACCGGACTTAAGATGATCACCCTAGTCGCAATACTGACGAAGCTGCTACAACAACTTCCTCTTTATCAGACTGGACTGATGCCTGGTCGGGTTCGTTCTTTATTCCTAATATTTGTCGGAGATATTTCTTCTCATTCTGATATTCTTGCAATTTTTTCACAATGACATCTTGATATGATTCTTTTAAGGAATCATAAGAATCTTTTACAGCCCAATTTTCTATAATATCGGTTGGAGTACTAGAAAAATATTTCTCCAGTTTTTCAAAACACGTCAATGCATCATTAAAGACTTTCAATATACTTAAATCCATACCAGCCAATAATGGTTGTAAAATTAAATTGTCTGGTTGCTTTTTTATTTTTTCTTTCGCATATTTTTTTATACCTTCTAATTTGCCTTTCTCTTCTAATACCTTGATGAGCTTAAGGTTCTCTACTATTAACTCTCTAGATCCTTTAATCAATTCTCTAGGCCTAGGAGGTAAATTTTTGTTAGGCACAGCAATCGGTTCTCGATAAGTCTCTGCTATTGCTATCAAAGTAGCTTTTTCTTCATCAGTACCTGGCTGTTTCGATTTTTTGCCTGTTAGCATGCCTAATACTTTTCTTAATGACATATTTTATTCCTCTCGGATTTTCAATTAAACTATATGATTTTATAGATTCTGTAGGGACAATAATATGGATTTGGATGTTATTTCTTATCATGATTTAATAAATGCAAACCAAAATCATGCGCGATTAGAAGCTGCACTTCTTCAAAAAGGCATCGTTGGCATTCAACATGTCCCCGATTTTGAAAAATTATCTCGTGCTTACATCGACGTCGCTCGACAATTTGCAGCGCTTCCTGATTATGTTAAACAACAATATGCGCCTGATCGTGACACGGGTGTCACCGAAGGTTACGAGTTGGGTGCGGAATGGTTTAAAGATGCCGCTGGTAATTGGCAGATTGATGATAAAAAAGCGTCTTATTATGCTTATGTTCCAGACCATACAAAAAATATCTGGCCCAAAGAAATTGACTTAAAAACGCCGTATTTAAAACTTGGCGAATTAATTTTTAATACTGGAAAATTAGTTCTCAAAGCAATCGGTTTAGATGAGCGCATAGGTTTAGAACACGATCGCTTACTGGGTTATGGGCGAATGCTGCATTACCATCAAGAAAAAACCAAGAGCGCAAATCCTGATTGGTGTGGTGCGCATTTCGATCATGGTGTGTTTACTGGATTGGTACCGGCGTATTATTTTCAACATGGTAAAGATATTCAAGAACCAGAAGAAGCAGGGCTTTATATTACACCAACTCATGGTGATACTTTCGAAAAAATTCATGCTGCCGATAAATCAATTTTATTATTTCAGGTTGGGCAATTTGGCCAATTGATTTCAAATGACCGCATTTGCGCAACCAGACATATTGTAAAAAAAGCAACGAATGAAATTGAACGCTATACCTTCGCGGTTTTTTATTTGGCTGATGATAATACGGTGATTCAATCGACTTCTGTTCTCAGAGATGATGTGCGTTATCGTGAAAATCAATCTGCCGATGGGAAAATATCGCATGGGCAGTGGCATCAGGCATCGTATGCGTATTATAGAGCCAAATAAAAATGTCATCCTAAACGAAGTGAAGGATCGCCATATTATAATGCAATGATCCTTCACTTCGTTCAGGA
>CAZAXX010000020.1:0-33174 GCA_964489265.1 uncultured Coxiellaceae bacterium | reverse complement strand
AAACACGCTGGCATGACAGAATTAGGCTGACTTAGATGGCTAAAGAAAAAGTTTAATTTTTTCTGCGAAGAAAAAACGGGCACGGGCACGCACACGGGCTCGGGCACGAAAAAATCAGTGAGCTACGCTACTCAAACATTAAACCGAAAATGCATCACATCCCCATCACGCACAATATAGTCTTTCCCTTCCAGGCGCCATTTTCCTGCTTCTTTTGCGCCGGGTTCACCCTTGAATTTAATGTAATCGTCATACCCAATCACTTCCGCACGGATAAATCCTTTTTCAAAATCGGTATGAATAACACCCGCAGCTTGCGGTGCAGTTGAACCAATGGTGACAGTCCACGCGCGAACTTCTTTAACGCCCGCTGTGAAGTAAGTTTCTAGTCCTAATAATTTGTATCCAGCATGAATCACGCGATCAAGGCCCGGTTCAGTTAAATTAAGTTCGGCAAGAAATTCATCTTTTTCTGCATCATCTAATTCAGCAATTTCAGCTTCAATCGCTGCGCAAACAGCAACGACACTCGCATTTTCTTGTTCAGCAATTTTTTTCACCTGATCCAGATAAGGATTTTTGGTAAAACCATCTTCAGCGACATTCGCAATATACAAAGTCGGTTTGGAGGTTAATAATTGCATTTGCTTTAAACGCAATTTGTCTTCGGCAGTGAGAGACATGCCGCGGACCGGATTACCTTGATTCAAATGTTCTTTTGCGCGCTCAAGTAAAGCCAATTCTGCTTGCGCGGATTTGTCACCACTCTTCGCTTGTTTTTGTACGCGCAGAATGGATTTGCTCACTGATTCAAGATCAGCTAAGGCTAATTCGGTGTTAATGACATCAATATCATCTTGCGGCGAAATTTTTCCAGCGACATGCACGACATCCGTATTTTCAAAACAGCGCACAACGTGCGCGATCGCATCGGTTTCCCGGATGTTTGCTAAAAATTTATTGCCTAAGCCTTCGCCTTGCGCGGCACCTTTGACAAGACCTGCAATATCTACAAACTCCATTGTCGTCGGCATAATGCGTTCCGGTTTTACAATGGCTGCTAATTCGGAAAGTCGTTTATCAGGAACTGCCACCACACCCACATTGGGTTCAATGGTGCAGAAAGGATAGTTTGAGGCATCAACGCCTGCTTTGGTCAAACAGTTAAACAAAGTGGATTTGCCTACGTTCGGCAAGCCGACGATACCGCATTTAATACCCATGTTATTTCTCTCTTGTATGTAATTCTTGCATTGCTTTTTGGAAGTGACCACTTAATAAATTGGGGAGCGTACGTTCGGCATCTTGTAATGCGACATCAATTTGTTCGCGCTCGGATTTTTTCGGTGGTTTTAACACATAATCGACGACATCGTTGCTATTGCCCGGATGGCCAACCCCAATGCGTAAACGATAAAATTTATTGGAGTTGAGATGACTAATAATATCGCGTAAGCCATTATGTCCTCCATGTCCACCATCGAATTTCAGGCGAATATCGCCTGTCGGTAAATCAATTTCATCATGCGCAACTAAAATAGCGTCCGCCGGAATTTTATAATAATTTGCCAGCGCACCAACAGATTGGCCGCTTAAATTCATAAACGTGGTGGGAATTAACAGATGAACATCATGCCCATGTAGACGGGCGGTGGCGTGTAAACCATGTAACTTGGTTTCATGCCGTAAATTTGCATGCGCAGTATGCGCGAGCTCTTCAACAAACCAGGCGCCAGCATTGTGTCGGGTGGCTTCATAATCTGCCCCAGGGTTACCAAGGCCAACGATGAGTTGAATTCCTGACGACAATGCTATACCTCTCACTAATGAATCTTAGGTTTTTAAAACGCTACCTTGCGGCGATCTTGCCATTATTTTTTTACAAAAAATACTCGAAATAGCCTGCTATTCCTCCGTTTTTTTGCAAAAAATAATGGCAATCTCTTGCAATCTAACGTTTTAAAAACCTAAGATTCATTAGCGAGAGGTATAACCCCTTTAACTATATTATTCTTTACCTTTTTCCGCATCAGCGTGTGCTTCACCGCCTTCAGCAGCGCCTTCCTGACCTTCAGCACCTTCCGCTGCGGCAGCTTCTTCAGCAGCCACTTCAACGACTTCTTCTTCGATGATGCGTGGGATGTGGACAGAAACAACGGATTGATCATGGCCTTCTACACCGTGTGCGAATGCAACCAATTCAACGCCTTTCGGTAAGTTGAGTTCGCTTAAATGAACGCCTTGATCCAGGGCTAATTTGGAAACATCAACTGCAATGTATTCTGGCAAATCACCTGGTAAACAAGAAACTTGTACGTCGGTCATGTGATGTGAGAATACGCCACCTTCTTTTACGCCAGGTGCTTCTTCTTCACCTAAAAAGTGTAAAGGAACATGCATTTGCAATTTTTGATCGGCACGAACACGCAAGAAATCGACGTGGGCAACGCGTGGTTTTGCAGGGTGACGTTGTACGTCTTTCAGAATCACTTTCTCTGATTTTTTGCCGACTTTGAGGGTCAAAATATGGGAATAAAATGCTTCATGTGATAATGCATGGGCGGTTTTATTATGGTCCAACGTTAAAGACATTGGCGCTTCACCCGCACCATAAACAACAGCAGGAACCTTATCTGCGTGTCGTAGGCGGCGGCTCGCACCTTTCCCTACATCGGCACGAACTTCAGCTTCCAGTTCGAATTTGATAGTAGACATAGTAACTTCTCCAAAAATTTATTAAATAAACCCCATGCTTGCGACCAGATGGGGAGGGCGAATTATACCTGAATTTCGGGGAGATGCTAGTGTCTGTGTCATCCTGAGTGGCTCACTGTCATCCTGAGCGAAGTGAAGGATCTCCTTATATGAGGAGGTCCTTCGCTACGCTCAGGATGACACAGTTAATCAATAAACATCCGACTCAACGAACCAGCCCCGCTAATGCGGCGAATGGCTTCTGCAATCATGTGGCTTAAGGTAATGGAACGAATCCGCTTACATTCTTTAGCTTCGGCACTTAAAGGAATCGTATCCGTTACGATAATTTCATCCATCGCAGACGAAATAATATTTTGGATTGCTTTGCCCGATAAAACTGGATGAGTCACGTAGGCGACAACTTTTGCCGCGCCATGTTCTTTTAATGCGTCAACTGCTTTACATAAAGTCCCAGCCGTATCTGCAATGTCATCGACAATAATACATTCACGATCTTTTACATCACCGATAATATGCATCACTTGCGCTTCATTCGGTGTTGAGCGACGTTTATCAATAATTGCAAGATCCGCGCCTGGAATTCGTTTCGCGATCGCTCTCGCGCGAATGACACCGCCCACATCGGGAGAAACAATCATAATATTTTTGTAGTCTTTTTTATGAATATCTTCGAGCATAATCGGCGTGCTATAAAGGTTATCCACGGGCATGTAAAAGAAGCCTTGAATTTGGTCCGCATGTAAATCAACTGTCACCAATCGACTAATGCCAACGGAAGCCATCATGTCAGCTACGATTTTTGCGGTGATGGGAACGCGTGCGGAACGGACTCGTCTATCTTGACGCGCATAACCAAAGTAAGGAACCACAGCAGTGATGCGTGCGGCGGATGCGCGACGTAATGCATCGGCCATGATGATGAGTTCCATCAGGTTATCGTTGGTTGGGGCGCAAGTGGATTGAATGAGAAAAATATCGCGGCCACGCACGTTCTCTTGAATTTCAACCATGGTTTCACCATCGCTGAATCGGCCCACGTGGGCTTTGCCCAAGGGTAAATTTAAATGTTCTACAATGTGCTTCGCAAGTTCTTGGTTGGCATTACCACTGAAAATCATTATCTCAGGCACGGTGATATCCCTTCGTAAATGGAGTCGTTTTGTTTGTTTATACTTTCGTTATTCTAATCTTGAATTGGCTGGGGTGCTAGGGATCGAACCTAGGAATGCCGGGATCAAAACCCGGTGCCTTACCGCTTGGCTACACCCCAACTGATTGTGCAGAGCGTTACTCTATAGGGCGCTTATTTTGCTTTCGGATTGGGCGAGTGTCAATGGGAAGTTTAAAATATATTTGAATATTATAACTGCCAATGTTTGATAACAATCTTGACGTTCATATCTGGATTGGTGAGCGTCATCTTGCTGGGTAAGTCAATTTGATTCACAGAAGTATAATTTAAGTATTCCACGCGCCAGCCTTGCTGAATCATTGTCGTGATGTGTTGATTCGCATCCAATTGTTTTTGCGCAGCAACACCTGGCACAGGCAAGCCGCGAATCCAGAAATAAAGATTGGAAACAGGAAGTCGCCAGCCAGATTGTTGTGCGACTAATGCTTCGACCGATTTCGCCGAGAATTTTTTGCCGTCTGACATTTCTAATAAGACATGATTGGGTGAGCCGGTTAATTGCACGGAGTTAGATCCGAGCGGCCCATATAATGAAATTGAATAATTGCGATTGGCTTGTTGTTGCCATTGCCAGCTCGCACTGACAGCATCTTTGTTTTGACGGATCGCAATTAACCCTTTCAAATCCCAATTGCTGATACTCGACAAAGTCTGGACGCGGTTTTCCCAAACGACAGGTTTAGTTTGTGTTGCGGGTTGTTGTTCGGGTGTTTTTAGGGTTGTTGTAGTGCAGCCTGCTAATGCCAGCAGCCACGACAAAGATAAAATAATTTTGATTTGATGAATGCGCATTTCTCCATTCTAAATACAAACAGAGAAAAATGATAGTAGGGGCGGATGCCGCCCCTACGCACTAATTACTGAGAAGGCGGTCCATATTGAACACTGCTGGTGCTGTTATTCGGTGAAACCGAAACAGGTGGGACTGGCAATGGCTCATTTGGGTTTGCAGCAGGTGGTGGACCATAAGCTGCGCTGCTTGAGCTGCGTGGAGCTGGTGGTGGACCATAAGCTGCGCTGCTTGAGCTGCGCGGAGCAGGTGGTGGACCATAAGCTGCGCTGCTTGAACTGCGCGGTGCAGGTGGTGGGCCATAAGCCGCACTACTTGTGCTACGCGGTGCAGGTGGCGGACCATAATGGACGCTGCTCGTGCTACGTGGCGGCGCCGGTGGCGGGCCATATTGCACGCTGCTTGAGCTTGGAGTATCAGAGCCGACCGTCACTGGTGGAATAGGTGGCGCTGAATAATAATGATGTCGCATCCGCGGCATTGGGGCAGGTGGTGGACCATAATAGTCTGGTCCTACTGCGACCGGAACTACCATTGGCGGTGGAGCGGGCTGATAACCTTGATCGATATAATCAACATCGCAACCCGTCAAAGTCAGTGAGCATGCAGCCACTGCGCATCCGATTAAGTATGTTTTTAACAACATAATAGATACCTTTATTTAGTAATGGAGAGACTTGGCACATTAGCGGCAGCAAAAGCGGGGCCAATATCAATTCTTTTATTTGGAACAGCTCTTTCTGGAACAAGACATGTTGTAGGTACAACAATCACGCCGTCGCTGTAACGAGTAGCAGAGATACAAACATAAGTATCTGGATAATCTATTCGGTAACTCAGTACGTCAGAAGGCTGACCTGAAGCTGGATCAATTGATCCTTGGGGATTCAGGATTCTATTATTCATATACTTGCCTGTTGGGAAAAACTGAGCATTCACGACATAAGTTTGGCCTGTATGATTATAAATACTGCCATATCCGACTGTTTGTTGTGCTGTGCTATTTAGAGCGGTTAAACCCGATGATTGTGGGGGTGCGCCATAAAACGCGGTAGAAGCGGTTGCCACATTTACAAAAGTTGTAGTTGCAGCAATAGCTAAAAGAATTTTAACAAATTTCATATATTATAAACCTCTGTTTATAAACTAATTTAATCGTCCGTGAGATGGGATAAGTAAGATGAAGAGCGGTCTGAATAGTCCATTAAGGCAGGAACGCGAGAGCAAATGGTACTATAAATGTTTCATTTTGACTACTAATCCCATAAAATACCCCCAACTTCTATAAGCCAAAAATATATGCCAATCATTGCCTGTGGAATCAACCATAAAACCGCGCCAATCGAATTACGCGAAAAAGTCGTGTTTTCTCAGGAAAAACTCGCGCTTTATTTGCAAGATTTGTTAGCCAATGAAAATATTCGTGAGGCGGTTTTGCTCTCGACTTGCAATCGCTCGGAGTTATATTGTGATAGCGATGATGTGCATAAAATCACGGAATGGTTTTGCCGTCATCATCAACTGACAGCCGCTGAATTATTACCCGCGATGTATTTTTATCATGATGAAGAAGCCGTCGAGCATATCATGCAGGTGGCTTGTGGATTAGATTCCATGGTGTTGGGCGAGTCACAAATTTTAGGTCAAATGAAAGATGCATTTTCGGAAAGTTGTGCGGCGGGCACAGTTGGAACGTTGTTTAATCGATTATTCCAGCAAGTATTTGCTGTTGCGAAAGAAGTGCGAAGCAATACTGCGATTGGTGCATGTCCTGTCTCAGTTTCCTCTGCCGCGGTCAGTTTTGTTAAACAACATTTTTCTCAATCATTAACTGATGCGAATGTTGTTTTGATTGGTGCAGGCGTCACAATCGATTTAGTCATTCGGCATTTAGAATCGTGTCAGCCGCGCGAATTAACTGTCGTTAATCGCAGTATAGAAAACACACGTAAATATGCCGCTAAACAAGCAAGCATGGCTCAGTTACCTAAGGTGTTAGCGCATGCTGATGTTGTCATTTCAGCGACAGGCAGTACATTGCCTGTGGTGACGAAAGCGATGTTGGAAAATTGCAACAGACCTATTTTTATCGTAGATATTGCAGTTCCTCGTGATGTGGAAACTGCTGTAGCAGAACTCGCGAACGTGCAGCTTTTTTCAATAGATGATTTAAAATCAATTATTCAACAAAATATGCGTGGGCGAGAGCATGCTGCAGAAAAAGCCCGTGAAGTCATCAAGCAGCGCACGCAAGATTTTATGACGTGGCTACGTTCGCTTGATTTAGTCGCAACAACGATTCGTGCGTATCGCAAACAAATTGAAGATTTGTGTGATGCAGAATTATCAAAATCATTACGTCAATTACAACGCGGTGATGATCCAGTGCAAGTGTTGACGGTATTTGCGCATGCACTCACTCAAAAATTATTACATACACCGACTGTGCAATTACGCCAAGCGGGTTTTGAAGGTCGAATTGAAATCCTGCAATTGGCACAACAGTTATTTGCTATTCCTGAATTAGAGTTGATATGAAGCCATCCATTGAAAAAAAATTACAATCGCTAACCGAGCGTCATGAAGAATTAGGCGCATTGCTTTCTGATGCTGAGGTGATTAATCAGCAAAATCGTTTTCGCGAATATTCAAAAGAATATTCACAACTTGAGCCTGTTGTTGCCGTATTTAAACGTTATCAAACGTGCATGGCTAATTTAGAAGGCGCTAAAGAATTATTAAAAGAATCTGATCCCGAAATGCAACAAATGGCGCAACAAGAATTGCAAGATAATGAAGCGCAACTCGCCCAATTAGAAAAAGAATTACAAATATTATTGCTACCACGCGATCCACATGATGACAGTAATATTTTCCTTGAAATACGCGCAGGCGCGGGTGGTGATGAAGCTGCTATTTTTTCCGGCGATTTAAGTCGCATGTATACGCGTTATGCGGAAGCTCGGGGTTGGCAAGTTGAATTGATTAGCGCAAGCGTGAGCGAACAGGGCGGCTATAAAGAAATTATTTTGCGTATCATCGGACAAGGTGCTTATTCTCGTTTTAAATTTGAATCCGGCGTGCATCGTGTTCAGCGCGTACCAGAAACAGAAGCGCAAGGCCGCATTCATACTTCCACTTGCACGATTGCAGTGATGCCAGAAGTGGATGAAATTGAAGATGTCGATATCAATCCTGCAGATTTACGCATTGATACCTTTCGTGCGTCAGGTGCGGGTGGTCAGCACGTACAAAAAACCGATTCCGCTATTCGTATCACACATATTCCAACCGGCACCGTTGTTGAGTGTCAGGATGAACGTTCGCAACATAAAAATCGTGCGCGCGCCATGTCATTACTGAAAGCAAGAATCCTTGCAGAAGAACGTGGTAAACAACAACAGCAGCAAGCTGAAACACGGCGTAATTTGGTTGGAACAGGTGATCGTTCAGAGCGCATTCGCACTTACAATTTTCCACAAGGGCGTTTAACAGATCATCGCATCAATCTGACATTATATAAATTGCCAACGATTATTAATGGCGATTTGTCTGAATTGATCGACTCATTGATTCATGAATACCAAGCAGATTTGCTTGCAGAATTGGGCGATTAATTGTGTCGCAGACGATTGCTGATCTGTTGCGCTGGGCCAAGCTGGAATTAAATTCTTCAGAGTTGGATGCAGATATTTTATTAGCGCATGTGTTGAAAGTATCGCGTAGTTATTTGCTGGCTTTTTCTGAGCGCGAATTAACAGAAGCTGAAAAAAAACTTTTTGAAAAATTAATTGCAGAGCGCAAGAAAAAAATTCCCATCGCTTATTTGACGGGTCACCGCGAATTTTGGTCGCTCGATTTTAGTGTAACACCGGACACGTTAATTCCTCGTCCAGAAACAGAATTGCTCGTCGAATTGATTCTGCAAAAAATACAAGGTGATAACAAAATCATTGCAGATTTAGGAACAGGTTCGGGTGCAATTGCTTTGGCGATCGCGCATGAACGTCCTCATTGGAAAGTGTATGCGACGGATGCGAGTGAAAAAGCATTACACATCGCAAAATTAAATGCGAAATATTTACATTTAAAAAATGTGATTTTTTCTCAAGGGATTTGGTGTGCTGCATTACCTGCGATTAAATTTGATGTGATTGTGAGTAATCCTCCTTATATCGCAGCAGATGATCCGCACTTGGAAGATTTACATTATGAGCCTAAGACAGCTTTAATTGCTGATGATAATGGGTTAAGTGATTTTCGCATTATCATTGCTGAGGCGAAGCTATATTTGCAAGCAGGCGGTCTTTTATTGCTGGAGCATGGTTTTAATCAAGGCGAGCAAGTGAGAAATCTTTTGCGAGAAGCGGGCTATTTGCAGGTAGAAACTTATCGGGATTTAGCAGGATTAGAGCGTGCTACTTCTGCGCTAAATTGCTAACTTTCTGATTAATAAAACCTATCTAAGATTTTTCTTATTCAGTTTAATAAAATGAACTTGCTAATTCATTGATTGTCGGGATGGTTTTTGGTATAGATTCCAAACTTGTTACAAAATTTTAAGGGATTAAAGGATAAATCGGGAGACCGCAAATGGCTACAGCGAAAGATATTTTAGAGCCTAGTTTAGAAATGTTAGGCATTACTCCTTACAAGCCGAAAAAAACGGAGGAGTATATGGGCGCTAAAATGCGCGAACATTTCACCAAAATTTTGACGATGCTTCGTAAACAAATCATGGAAGAAGCCGATCGCACCGTCCATCACATGAAAGATGATATTGTAAATTATGCAGATCCCAATGATCGTGCGAGCCAAGAAGAAGAATTCCGTCTGGAATTGCGTGCGCGTGATCGTGAACGTCGATTATTAAAGAAAATTGAAGAATCTCTTCAGTTGTTGACGAACAAAGAATATGGCTATTGTGAAGTTTGTGGTATTGAAATCGGTTTGCGCCGATTGGAAGCACGACCGACTGCCACTTTATGTATTGATTGCAAGATGTTAGATGAAATTCGGGAAAAACAAGGCGGTTAGCTGCCCCTCTGTGTCATCCTGAGCGTCAGCGAAGGACCTCCAGATACATTTAGGAGATCCTTCGCTACGCTCTGGACGACAGATCTCCCTCTTCAAATTTATCTATAACGCTACTTTTTCATTAGATTTTCTTATATGATCTCCTGATTATCCAAGAACATTGCGAAGCTTGATTGGCCATACACATTGGCAAGATTGGTATATAATTAAAGGATAAATTTAAAATTCAGGGTATCTACTATGGCAGGTGGTGGACAGCAACCGAATCAATCTGATAACTCCATGGCAATCGTATGGGTTTTAGCCGCTGTATTTATCTTCGGCGCGATTATTTGGATGTCTTTTAAGAAACAAATCATTGGCGTTTATTTTCATATTAAATTGGCTGAGATTAGCCTTGTCAGTTTGTTTACCAGTAGCTTGGATGATGTTCGTACCACGATTGTAACCACATTAAATACAGATTCTTCCAAAACTAGTTTTCAAGACATTGTCAACGTAGGAACTGCCGTCGGCAATTATTTGCGTTATCCTTTTGTTCTAATCTTAGTTGCTATGGCTGCCTTTATTTACTTCTCTAGTACGACTCGAATATATAAACGCACTTATTCCATGCGCGATTTGGTTCAAGCAGAAAAAAACAATTGGCCGCAGATCGCACCTGTTGCACATTTAGATCTCGTTAAAACCGATATTAATAAAGGTCCTTGGGCGATGGCGCTAAACCCCATGGATTTTTGCAAGAAGCATAATCTGCTGGAGGAATTCAAACGACCGGCTCAAGAAGGAATGTCTCGTAAAGAATGGAATAAAATTGAAGTGCGGTTGAAGCGCGGTGCGGCTAATAAACTTTTTGCAATTCAACTGGGTCCAATGTGGCCTGGGATTAATCGTGTGCCGCCCCATATTAAAGCGTTATTTGGCGCATTTGCCGCACGTTTGAATGGTGATGGTAAAGGCGCTGCAGATTTGTTTGCAAATATTAATAAATCCTCTGCCGTTAAACTCGATTTTACTGGCGCTGATGAATTATTGAAGAAACATTACGACACGAAATTAGTTCAAAAAATTGTTCCAGCGCATGCCTATTTGTTGACGCTCATGGCAGAAATGTTGGTGGCTGCGCGCACCGATGGTGTGCAAGCGCCAGCTGATTTTTTATGGTTGAAACCGGTGGATCGCAGGTTGTGGTATATGTTGAACACCGTGGGTCGACAAACACCGTTTTGTGAAGTAGCAGGACCCTTTGCGCATTGGACGGCAGAGAAAGAAATGGGTAGACCATTGCTTGTGCCTATGGTTGAAGAAGCGACGAATGCACTTGAAGTGGCGCTCAAAGAAATTGTGTATATTCAAGATGAAAAAGAGTAGGGCGGACCTATAAAAAGGTAATTTTATGCATCAACGTGGCTTAGAAGAAGAACATGAGTTAGCACCGCAGATGTTGCTGCGCGATACGCGCACGCTTGGCATGAAGGTTGTCGATTTCTTCAAGGACCCCGTGCATGGTGCGAGCTTGTTGATTTTTTTCGCGTTTGCCACTTTTATCTTTACTCCTTTAACAGAAGTTATTTTCATTACTGCAGTCTGTATTTTCCTTTATGCGATTACCCGAAAATTCAAACTACCATTCCGTATGCCGCAACGTTCTGAAGCACTTGATTATAACGATCCCTTGCCAGGTACAGGTAAACCGCGCAAAGCACGCGGTATTTGTTTTTTTGGCAACAAAAAAATGACGCAAGAAGAACTCTGGTTTAATAACGATGATATGCGAACCCACGTTCTTATTTTCGGATCAACCGGTAGTGGTAAAACTGAAGCGCTGGTTTCTATCGCATTTAATGCGTTAGTGCAAGGCAGCGGTTTTTTATATGTTGATGGTAAGGGCGATAACAGTTTGTTCGCCAAAGTATTTTCCATGGCACGCGCCATGGGTCGTGAAGATGATTTGTTGCTGATTAATTTCATGACGGGTGCGCGCGATATTATCGGTGCGCAAGAAAAACGTTTATCCAACACGATGAATCCATTTTGTCGTGGTTCATCAGAAATGTTGTCGCAATTAGTAGTGAGCTTGATGGATTCTGGTTCACAGTCAGGCGACGGCGATATGTGGAAAGGTCGTGCGGTCGTATTCGTGCAAGCCTTGATGAAAGTGTTAGTTTATATGCGTGATCAAGGCAAAATTTTGCTGGATGCAAATAGCATTCGTAATTATTTTGATTTGACGCGATTGGAAGCGATCGGTCTGGATAAAATGTTTATTCGCGATAATCAGGAGCCTGTTAGTTTAGCGGAAGCGCCTGATCTTGTTTTGGAACCTATTTATAACTATTTAATGACGCTACCTGGTTTTGATAAAACGAAAAAAGGTAAACAAAGTTCGCAAGTGTTCGAACAGCATGGATTTATTACCATGCAGTTAACCAAAGTATTCGGTTCGCTCGCAGATACCTATGGTCACATCATTCGTACTAATCTCGCCGAAGTTGATTTGAAAGATGTGGTGTTGAATCGTCGAATTTTAGTGGTGTTGTTGCCCGCATTAGAAAAATCACCTGATGAATTAGCCAATTTAGGTAAAGTCATTATTGCATCATTAAAAGCGATGATGGCAGCCGGTTTGGGTGAATCGGTGGAAGGTACTTATAAAGAAGTTATCACGCGCAAACCGACCAATGCACCCACACCGTACATGTGTATTCTTGATGAATATGGTTATTATGCAGTAAAAGGTTTTGCTGTGGTTCCTGCGCAAGCACGTTCGCTTGGTTTCTCGGTTATTTTCGCCGGACAAGATTTACCTGCATTTCAAAAAGCATCGAAAGAAGAAGCGGCATCCATCGGTGCAAACACGAACATTAAAATTTGTATGAAACTGGAAGATCCGATGGATACCTGGGAATTTTTCCAAAAAACCGCCGGCGAATCCTATGTCACCAAAGTCGATTCTTTTCAAACAAACGCGCAGAGTATTTTGAATAATTACATGGATAGTCGCAGTGCGTCCTCAGAAAAAAGAGCGCGTATTGATTTGCTCGATTTGAAAGAACAGCGTGAAGGTGAAGCGCATATTTTCTTCAAATCAAAAATCGTTCGTGCGCGCATGTTTTTCGCGAATCCGCAACCTGTTGAGCGCATGCGTATTAATCAATTCCTGAAAGTAGAGCCGCCGATTAGTCGTGTGCTGATTGATTTGGATAATCGAATCACGCAATTTGCCGAATTGTTGGATAGTGGAAGTGAAATAACGTATACGTCCGATGAAGCAGAAGAAATTAATATTATTGCGAACGCAATGAGTCAAGAGCCTGAGGCTAATCCGATTGAAAGAGGCGTATCTGCGTTGTTGGCTTTCCATAATCGCAACGCAACGACTTTGGATGAAACGGTAGTTATCGAAGAAGAAGTGATTGATACCAGTCGTATCAATATTTTCAACAAAGTGCAGTTGGGTGATGATGTGAAAGCCTTAGTGGGCGCTGCTAATATTGATCGTTTCACTGCGCCACTGATTAGTAAAGCATTTGTGAAAGATAAAGTTGAATTATTGGAAAGAGTGTTGGGTCGCTCAGGTTCGCAGGCGAATACGATTACCAATGAAATTATTAAAGACATGTTAAGTGCAACGGATTATCCACCCGAAGTGTTGGGATTGTTCTTGCAAGTGGATGAAGTCAGTGTGGCAGCTCAGCAATTAGCGGAATATGTGGAAAGCTTGCAGACAACAACTTAAAATAGTAAAAACCGTCATTGTAGGGGTGCGCCCCACAATGGCACGCTGGTATGACAGCTTCTAATAAAAGGAAGACCAGGCGCAATGGAAATTAAAATAAAACAGTTTTTTTTGCGGAGCAAAAAATTTCTTCCAGTTTATATTTCCCTATTTTTCTTGAGTGCTTTATTGCAAGGTTGTGCCTCATCAGATGTGGCAAGAGGCGCTTCCAGAAGTTTTAATTCAACCTATCAAGGCGCAGCAAACGCATTCGATAGCAATGGCGTCAGTATCACAGAAACATATCAAGGTACCAGTTCAACGACCAAAGGCGTGATGCTAGGCGGCGCGACTGGTGCGATTATCGGTGGTGTTGTATCAGGCGGTAGTGGCATATTACCGGGTGCTGCAGGAGGCGCAATATTTGGTGGCGCACTGGGTGCATACATTGATGCGCATACCACTCTTGCAGATCAAATTATCAATCGCGGCAACAAAGTTATCATACTGGGCGATCAAATCTTAATTGTGGTGCCTTCTGAATATGTATTTGTTGGAACGACGCCGCAATTGCAACCTTATTCTTATAAAACATTCGACTTAATTGCACAATTAATTAGTGGTTATCCTAACATCATGGTTAAAGTGACGACTTATACTGATGATGTTGTGCCTGATAGCATTAGTCGTTCTTTAACACAACAGCAATCAAATGCGGTTGTGAAATATTTATGGCGAGCAGGCATTAATACTCGAATGTTATATGCAGAAGGTGGCGGTAGTTCCAGACTCGTGTCGGCATCGGGCAGTGAAGCAAATAATCGAGTTGAAATTACATTAGAAAAATTACCTGTGTGACGTGAGGATGCTATGATTGGTAATAGAGAAGATAGCGCAAGATTTCATAGTGATTTTTATCGTGATAAATATCTTGGTACGCTGCGCTCATTGCTTATTTCAGTATGTGTGATTTTGATTCTTATTTGCGGCATTACTTATTTAGTATTATTTAGAGAGCAGCCTCAGTATTACGCCACAACAGTGGATGGGCAGATTATTTCTTTGACGAAAAATTCGAATGGATGATTTTTTACTAACATGTCAACTGTAAGACACAACAACGATTTTTATCGTAACAGTTATAATTCTATTATTTCCGTGTTAATCGTGGAAATTGTCGTCTTATTGATTTTAGTGAGTGTGGTGCTCTACCAAATTTTCCATCGCCCATTGCCCTTGTTTTCTGCGGTGGCATCCAACGGTCAGCGCATGCAGTTAATCTCCTCAGATCAACCTAATTTATTACCGAGCACATTAATTAGATGGGCGAGTAAAGCTGCAGTTGCCGCTTATACTTTTGATTTTGCAAATTACAATCAACAAATAGCACTGGCACGCCCTTATTTTACAGATTCTGGCTGGAATGATTATCAATCATCAATTGCGAAAGTGATTCAAACCATCGCTCAGAATCAATTATTTGTAAGCTCTGTTGTGTCAGGGCCGCCAGTGATTTCCAATCAGGGGGATTTGCCCGGACACGGTTATACTTGGCGCATACAAATTCCTTTCTTGGTCACTTACAATAGTTCAGAACAAACCGTCCAGCTATCTTATACTGTTGTAGTTACCGTTGTTAAAATTCCAACGACAGAGAATCCGACGGGAGTTGGGATTGATCAATTTGTTATGACGACGTCGTAGAGGATGTGGATATGAATGCTGAAGGTAAAACAGCGCTTGATGATGCATTAGTTTTAGTACATACGCGTAATCAGTTTTACCGTAAAAAATTTCGGTTTGTGTTGAGTGTGTATGTCTTAAGTTTAATTGCAAATATTGTTTTACTTTCCATGATTGTCTATTTAATAAAAAACCCCACAAAACCGCTTTATTTTGCTGCGGATAGCATTGGTCGTTTGCTGCCAAATATTCCACCGTCGGTAGCAAATATGACAAATCAAGATGTTGTTAACTGGACAATTGAAGCAGTAGAAAGCGCGTATTCGTATGATTTCATCAACTATCGCAGTCAACTGCAAAATTCTCAAAAATATTTTACCGATTATGGCTGGCGCACTTATATGGATGCATTAAGGAAATCAAATAACCTTGTTGCATTGAAAGAGCGTCAATATGTGATCGTTGCGAAGGTTGTTGGGCCTCTTAAATTAATCAGACAAGATCTTATCCAGGGATCCATGGCGTGGAAATTTGAGATGCCAGTATTAATAACTTATCTGACGCCACCTTTTGCAGAGAAAGATAAATTTACTAATGCGTGGATTATTTCAGTGATTGTGCAGCGTCAAAATATACTGCAAAGTTATAAAGGGCTGGGAATTATCCAGTCAATCGCGGTATTTGCGGCGCCACCTAAGCAAAATAGTATGTCGTGATATACAATATTATACGTCTACTATATACTCATTTTTACTTATGTGTGTCATCCACATTCTGTCATCCCTGCAAGCGGGGATCCATAAAATAGTGAGGAACAATGGCAGAAGAAGAGCTACAGGTTGTTAGTCTGAGAGATGATTTTTACCGAGATGGCTTTTACAAAGCGCTCGGTGCTTTTGCTTTATTGTTAATTGCTATTATTTTATTGTCAGCTGCTTCTCTGTATTTACAATTTTCAAAACCATCGCCAGTCGAGTTTGTAACGGGAGATGAATTTCGCACTGTTGCACCCGTTCCAATTAATCAAGCTTATTTAACGCAGCCCGACTTAATGCAATGGATAAGCGAAAGATTGCCGGCATTATTTCGTTATGACTTTGTGAATTACAACAGAGATATCAATACGAATATGCGCTATTTTACTGATAACGGCTGGAAGAATTATCAAGATCTACTTAAAATATATGCAGATGGAAATTCGATTGCAGCATCCAAATTATTTGTAAGCGCAGTACCGGGCGGTGCGCCAATTATGTTGAATCAAGGATTACTGCCGGGTGGTGTTTATGGTTGGTGGATACAAATGCCACTTAATCTCAGTTATAGTAGTAGAACGACAGGCAATGCAATACCGTTGGTGGCGCAAGTGTTAGTTGTCAGAGTTCCCACATTGAATAATTTATCTGGTGTGGCGATAGAAAAGATGACGCTGACAAAAAAAGGAGGGGGTAACCAAGTTATCACGAATGGATAAGGCGCAGATAAAAAAAATTGGAATCGGTATTTTGCTTGGCTTTTTAATGAGTTCGCAAAATATTTTTGCACAGGATCAGCCTAGCGGTGTTCCATCGTCTGCTGATATGGCGCAATTTCAAGATTGGCTAAAAAACAATGGCCAAGATCAGCTTGCACCTGTCCGTGCGTTGGCAGCTCAATCTGCGCCCCCGCAATCTGCGCCCCCTCAATCTGCGCCCCCTCAGTCTATATCCACTCAGTCTGTATCCACTCAGGCGA
Source organism: uncultured Coxiellaceae bacterium (assembly GCA_964489265.1). Lineage (GTDB taxonomy): Bacteria > Pseudomonadota > Gammaproteobacteria > DSM-16500 > DSM-16500 > CAYRUP01. Next base: position 16,302 of record CAZAXX010000020.1, on the reverse strand, counting down.
GCGCTGCTGCAGGGCAACCAACTTCTCCGCCACCATTTTTGCAAGAAACGCCACAACAACCAGTGCCACAACAAGTGCCCCAGCAAACGCCTCGCAAAGTGATTATATATAGACACAACAAACCGTTAACATATAGCCAATCACAACAAGTTATTTTAAATTCACTTCCGCCAGAGCGTCCGCCTGGCTCTGAGTCAGAGCAGGCATTCAATTCAATGATGCAACAAAATATGCCGTTAACACCGCAACAAGTTGTTAAATTAAAACAAATGATAGATCAATCACAACGTGCAGCGGCAATGCCACCCAATGTGCCACCGAAACCAGTGTCATCGACTATCATGGTAAACCTTGCGCCGGGAGCAACACCGCCTGCGATTCGATTAGCACAAGGTTATGTGACATCGTTAGTTTTTGTTGATGCGGCAGGTTCGCCTTGGCCGGTCGCGGCGTTTGATATTGGCGATCCAAAAACGACAAACATCCAATGGGATGGCAAAAGTAATGTGATATTGATTCAGGCGAGTGCGCCTTATGGCGATAGTGATTTAGTCATAAGATTAGTTGGCATGAATACACCGATTACTCTGGAATTAGTGCTGGGTCAGCGAGTTGTGGATTATCGTACCGATATTCATGTTGCAGGTCTTGGTCCGAATTCAAAAGATTTGCCAACAGGCACTGGATTACCCAATAGTGCAAATCAATTATTATTGGGCGTATTAGATGGCGTTGCGCCACCTGGAAGCAAGCAATTATTAGTTAAAGGTGGAGATTGTTCTGCTTGGTTAATGGGAGATAGGATGTATCTGCGCACTCGTTTGACGGTGCTCTCTCCAGGATGGGTTGGCAGAATGGTAAGCCCTGACGGAATGTATGCTTATGAGATGCAAAGAAGCTCTTCAGTTCTGGTATCTCAATATGGTCAGCCTATCGAACTGAGGATAGAGGGTTTCTGATGGCAATTAAGTTACCGAAATTTTTTTCTGCCGCGGATGCAAAATCGCGAGTATTCATTTTATTTATGGCTGTCATCGGTGTTGCTGTCCTTATTTTTGTTGCAGTGCGATTTTTAGGTGGCGGGGGTAGTACAACAGGCGGCTCTCGAATTGCTGCTCCGCCGTCATTGGCAAATGTTCCAGGAGCGACGACGACAACGCCAGAATATAACCGCGCATTAATACAGTCCAATGCGCAAATTGCGCAACAAGCACAAATGACAGGCACAAGTGCTTTGCCGACCTTGATGAATCAACAGTCAAGTTTTCCCCAGCAAAATTGTACGGTGCTTTGTCCCAGCCCAGATAATGTAGATGTTGCCAATGATATTAATGAATTAGTCAAAGGCGGCAAGCTTCCGCAAAAAGATGCGAATCTTCTGCTAGCAATGGCAAAAAATAATGTCCCCGTGGATGAATATGCCGCGGAACTGGATCGATTAGTTAGAGAAGGAAAGTTAACACCAGAACAAGCCCGAAAATTATTAGAACAATATAAAAAACAACATCAGAATGCGTTAACCAATGAACTTGCAGTACCGATGGATGCTCTCATTAAATCCGGTCAGTTACCGCTGGATACGGCGAATGCATTACTCGCATTACAAAAAAGCGGCGTAACAGCTGCAGATTATGCGGACGAATTAAATGGTCTTGTAAAAGACGGAAAAATATCACAAGCGGTGGCGTCACAATTGCTCGGACAATTTACTCAACAGCAAGCACGCGAAGCAACCAAGCAAGGTATTTATGAACTAAAAAAATTAGCGAAGTCAGGTGCAATTACGTCTGATGTCGCAAATCAACTAGCCGATATGATTTCGAAAAATGCGCCTGTTGATGATTATGCAGCCGCACTACAACGTCTCGTAGCACAAGGCAAAATCACACCGGCAGAAGCGGCAAGATTGTTGGCGGAATATAAAGCCAGACGTCAAGGCGGTGTGACGAGCGCACTGGATGCGTTAATTCAACAACTAGAAACAGAATGTCAAAATGATTTGAAGAAAGCAGGCGCAGCAGGTTCAAAAACACTTCCTCCCAGTTGCCAAAAATTAAATGACTTAAAAGCACAAGCCCAGCGCTTAGCTGCATTACGAGCAAATAATGCAACGCCTGCAGCTTATGCGGATGAACTAAAACGCGCAGTGCAAGCTGGAATAATTTCGCCAGAAAATGCAGCTTCTCTCATGCAGGATTATCAAGCGTCTTTAACACAGCTGACTAATGTCCCGGCGGTGCAAAGTAATTTGCCCACAACAGCTGATTTTGCCAAGTTGCAACAAGCAATTCAATCGCAGCCAATGGTTGCTCAGCCTGTTGCGCCGCAGGCGGCGACAGCACAATTTGTAGCAGCGGCAGCGCAAGTCGATCAACAAGCAATACAAGAGCGTGCGCAACGAATTCAACAATTGCAAGCTGCAATGTCTGCGCAAGCACAAAATTTAATTGGAGGCTGGCAGGTAGCCAAGATGCAGCATACAGAAGGCAATCCACCATCCGCCAAACCTGCAGGAATATTACCTGGAGACAAAGGTTCTCAAGAGGGCGGCAGAAGCAGAACAGACTCAAGCACAACGACATCATTGGAACGTCCATTTATAAAATCCGGCACAATTATGTTTGCTGTATTAGATACAGGCGTAGACAGTGATTATCCTGACACACCTGTGATGGCGACGATTGTGTCAGGACCCATGAAAGGCGCGAGACTACTTGGCAAGCTTGCTCTTGCACAAGGACAAGATCGAGTTAGCCTTAGTTTTAATCTGATGGATATGGACGCTTGGCCTAAAACCAAAACAGTGAGTGCTTTTGCTATTGACCCAGATACAGCGCGCACCGTCATGGCAAGTAGTGTTAATCATCATTACATGATGCGCTATGGTTCACTGTTTGCTTCATCGTTTATGACAGGTTTTGCAAGTGGTATTCAAAATGCGGGCACGAGTACAACAGGTATTTTTGGAACATCATCGACTCACCCACAATTAAGTTTTGGTAGCAATGTGGCTGTTGCTCTAGGGCAGGTAGGTACTGCATTTACGGATGTCGTTAAAGGATATGTCAATACGCCAACAACAGTTAAAGTAAACGCTGGAGTAGGTTTAGGTATATTATTTATGGCAGATGTTACATAATAGACAATAGGTTCAATAAGTTACCGTAAACAAGAAAATGGATAAGGTAATTTACGATGATAAGTGAATGTTTTTTTTGGATATATGGAAAGATCTATTAAAAATATTATACTTTAATGATAGCCGTATGCTTCTTGTTATGGTTTTTAGCAAAAGGAAAATAGCTCCTCAGATGAAAAGAGAGTTAATTGCAAAGAATTTTATAGGGGCGTAAACATGGTAAATGAGCGTTACGACGATAAATTCGAAGGACATGAGGAAGGTGAATATCACTTTTCTGATGACCAGGCTAATTATGACTTAGAAAACGATCCCTCTGCAAAAGATGGAACTGTTGTTGCGCCTATGCCAAAAGAAAGTATGGCAGAAAAGCTGAAAAATCATCGCAGAATAGTAATTGGCATCATTGTATTTATTATTTTATTAGGAATTGTTTACAAGCTAGTGATGCCTTCATCCACTACACCAGCCACTGATTTTTCTCAACAAAACACTTCAACCACTACAACTAAAACAACAACTACCAAGGCAATAACACCTGTAACAGCTCAGCCTGCTAATCCAGTTGTTCAGCAGCCGGTTGTAACTCAACCCGCAATGCCCGCGCCAGCAATGACAACGACGACAACTGCAACACAAGTTACCCAACCGGCTATGCCACAACAACAAGCTATGCCACAACAACAAGCAACGACTGCTCCCACAGCGCCAGCAGTTATGCCGCAACAACAGCAGCCTGTTGCACCAACCGAAGCAAAAAGTGCATCAGACAGAATTGCAATATTAGAACAACAAAACTCAGAAATGATGAGTTTAATGCAAACGCAATATACTCAAAAATTAGCAGATGCCGAAGCGCAAAATACGGAATTGCGTAACCAGGTACAGGAATTGACTTCACGTGTGAGTAGTATGGAAGTTGCTTTTAAGCAATTAACTAAAATTTTACGCAATGCTAATGGACCCGCAGCGACTAGTTATGCGAGTGCACCTCGCCCAGTGCGAGTAGCACCACCTAGACTTGCCTATACTGTACAAGCCATTATTCCAGGACGAGCCTGGTTGAAATCAGACACAGGTGAAACAGTTACCGTTGCTGAAGGCGATGCATTAAAAGGTGTGGGTCGGATTACCAAAATTGACCCGTACGATGGAATTGTAAATATTGATATAGGAAATAAAGTTGTTACATTATCATATGGTGCGAGTGGGGACTAACTCACACAGAATTTATGTTATAGTCAGTGCAAGGAGCGAATTAACCATCAGAGGTATTAATGTATGACGCATATTCGACTCTCTTCACCGTTTGCAAAGCAACTCATTAAGTTTCTTGCCGCTTCTTTATGCGTAAGCGGATTAATTTATTCAAACACAGCTTTCGCTATCAGTTTTATGCCGAGTGGGACGACCGATGCGGCATCCATGCTGATCAATCTCAGCAAGGAGCTTCCCAATGTAATGAGGCTCGTCACGGCGTTTGCTTATGTCATGGGATTCTTTTTTATTGTTAAAGGAATTATAGAATTAAAACACTTCGGTGAATCGCGCAGCATGATGTCTCAAGAACATTCGTTAGGTAAACCATTAATTTTTCTTGCGGTAGGCGCGTTATTAATTTATTTACCTGGAAGCGTGCAAGTTGGATTAACCACCTTCTGGACGAGTCCAAATCCTTATGGATATTTAGCATCTGATACGAAAGATAATTGGACGGACCTCACTGACTCCGTGTTTGTCGTGATTCAATTGGTCGGAACCATTTCTTTTATTCGAGGCTTAGTCATATTAACGCACGTGAGCGGCCATGGGCAGCCAGGCACGTTTGCTAAAGCAATGGCTCATATTATTGCTGGCGTATTATGTATTAACTTGTATCAATTTCTCCAAGCCATCTTTACGACTCTTGGTATTGGCACGATGTCGCCTTAAGAGATCTTTATATAATGCATTGACTTGACGGACTTTTATTTAAGGACAACGCAAATAAATGTTAATTAAAGAAAAAAAGAGTTGTTTAAGCGCTTCCTCCATGATTAGAATTAAGGTTAGAAAATTTGTAGAATTATTTGTAGTCTGTGAGGCAAGTGTACTAGGTGAATCGATTTTAATTTTACAGTCACGAGAATGCTAAAGGAGAGTAATATGATGAGCAAGAAAAGCATTATGATATTAGTAGGTGCAATTCTTTGCCTATGTGCAGAGGCAGTATTTGCGGCAGGTAGCGGTATTGGATCAGTTGCACAAAACGTAACAGGGAACTTGGCAAACATAGCAAAACTGATTACTGCAGGCGCTTATGTGGCTGGGTTTGGTTTTGCAGTCGGTGCCGTTGTTAAATTCAAAGCACATAAAGATAACCCAACACAAATTCCTATTAGTATGCCAATTGCATTGCTATTCGTAGCAGCTGCTCTGATTTTTATTCCATCGGTATTCAAGTCTACAGGTGTGACGTTGTTCGGTACTACGTCAGGAGTAGGTAAAGTTTCAGGTCTTTCTTCTTTCACTTAAGACAGAAGTTATATGCATGAACTTCAACTGGCAGTGAATTTAAATGGATGGCGAATCTTTGTAAGAAGACGTGAAGATAAGGCATTCCTGCCAGTTGCAGAACAAGTGTACCAACGTGATAATTACACTTGCCAATATTGTGGTTTCCAAGCCAGACAATATCAAGAAGTGGTAAATCTCGATGGCAATTATACAAACAATAAGCTTAGTAATTTGATTACTTCTTGTTGTTTTTGTTCTCAGTGTCTCTTTATTGAATCGGTTGGTTTAGATGAAATGGGCGGGGGTCAGCTTATTTATCTCCCCGAAATGAGCCAAGCCGATCTCAACAGTTTTTGTCATGTACTATTTTGTGCAATGGGAAATGGTACCGGTTACCAAGATAGCGCTCAGGCTATCTATCGTAGTTTTAAATTCCGTAGTCAACAGATCGAAAATAAATTTGGAAGTGGCACAAGTAACCCAGCTACTTTTGGACAATTATCATTAGAATATCGATCTAAAAATCCGGAATCAAAAGTTGATGTTTTAAAAGATATTCGCATGCTTCCATCGTATACTAAATTTAAAGTACAACTCGAAGCATGGGCTGCAGCAGCACTTGAAGAGCTTGCCGAGGAATCGCAATAATCATCCTTCGCTGCGCTCAGGATGACAAATAACTGAGGGAATATATGCGAAACTTTGTTGATCCCGTTCTGGATGGTATTGATGCAATCCTAGCTTGGTTTAGCACGGAGTTGAAACAAACTGCGGAATCTTATTGCGATTTGGAAACAGCAGATAGCAAAACAACGCTAGTTGCTCGGGATGGCTCGCTTATTTCTGTTGTGCGTGTTTTTGGTGTAACAAGGCTGGTTGGTACTGATGAGTTTAACTCCATCCATGCAGGACTGACGCAAAGTTTGCAAGCAACTTTAAAACGCGAAGGACATGTTGTTCAAGTTTATTTTAGTTATGATCGTGCAGCTGTTAGACCTGAGCTCGAAGAAATTTTATCTCCCGCAAAATCAACAGCAAAACGCTTAAAAATGAATTTAGATGATTTATTTAAAGAGCGTGTCGATTATCTTGCAAAATACTGTGCGCATGAAGAATTATATTTTGTTTTGTGGACACGACCTTATTCATTGTCAAACGAGCAATTAACTCGCGCAACAAAAGACAAATTAAAATATATTCGTGATAATAAAATTCCACCTTTTAAAAATGGCCAAAATCTTATTGCAGCCATTCCCGATTTACGCGAAGCGCATGCTTCATTTGTAAGATCGCTCGTCACCGATTTGAATGGATTAAATGTCTATTGCCAATTATTAGAAGTGCATGATGCGGTTTATGCAGCGCGTTATTCTGCGGATCCTGATTTTACTGATAAGGATTGGCGTCCATCATTGCCTGGCGATCCCATTCCCATGCATGAAGCGAGACCGCTTGCAGGAGAATTATCCGGATTAATGTGGCCACCTTTGGCGCGACAAGTTTTTCCACGCGATGCAATGACAATTGATATGCGTACTATTCGTGTCGGTGATCGTATTTATACGCCATTGTTTATTGATTTATTTCCGCAAGAACTCAAATCATTTATGGTTTTGTTTAGCAGAACGTTGTCAACGCAAGTGCCATGGCGAATTTCATTTTTAATTGAAAGCGGCGGGCTTGCAACCCTTCGATTTAAATCCATGATGGCGGGTATTTTGGCGTGGTCTGCAGCGCAAAATGGTTTAGTTAACGATGCCGCAAACTTATTAAAAAACATTGAGACGAATACCGATGATGCAGTTGTTAAACTCCAGGTGAGCCTTGCAACCTGGGCGCCGGAAGGTAATATTCGTTTACTTCGAACACGATCAGCTGAATTAGCAAAAGCTGTCGAAGGTTGGGGATCGTGCGGTGTTTCTGAAGTATCCGGCGATGTGTTTGCAGGCATTGCATCTAGCCTCTTGGCATTTAATGCAAATAGCGTTGCAACACCGTCAGTTGCGCCATTATCAGATGTGGTATACATGCTGCCGTTTACCAGGCCTGCATCGGCCTGGCAATTTGGAGCTGTGTTATTGCGTTCGCCCGATGGAAAGCCCTGGCCGTATCAACCGGGCTCAGCGCAACAAACAACCTGGATTGATCTCATGTATGCGCGCCCCGGTTCTGGTAAATCCGTATTATCCAACTCGCTTAATCTGGCGCTCTGTTTATCAGGCGGTATTCAGCGATTACCGCGCATTGCAATTATTGATATCGGACCATCCAGTAGCGGATTGATTTCTTTATTAAAAGAAGCGCTGCCGCCAGAGAATAAACATTATGTTGCATACCACCGTTTACGCATGACAGCAGACTATGCGATTAATCCATTTGATACTCAATTAGGCTGTCGTTATCCAACCGCGCAAGAGCGTGGTTTTTTAGTTAATTTCATCACATTATTGGCAACGCCATTGGGTGCTGAACGACCTTATGATGGTATTTCTGATATGGCGGGTTTGATTGTCGATGAACTTTATAAATATCTTGCAGATGATGGTAAGCCACATCTTTATACCAAAGGTCTTGAACCAATCGTCGATGTTATTTTGGTAGAAATTGGTTTCGTGTTGGATGAGCGCACGACATGGTGGGAAATTACTGACGCATTATTTTTAGCAAGTTTTCATCATGAAGCGATGCTTGCGCAACGTTATGCAGCACCGTTATTACCTGATGCAGCCGCAATTTGTCGAACCCAAGCCATTGAGGATTTATATGGTCAAGTAAAAGCGCCGACGGGTGAACCATTGATTCAAGCATTTGGACGTATGATTTCCAGTGCAGTACGCGAATATCCTATTTTGTCAGGCGTGACTAAATTTGATATTGGTGATGCGCGAGTCATTTCTCTAGATCTTGATGAAGTTGCAAAAAGTGGTGGTGAAGCAGCGGATCGGCAAACTGCAGTCATGTATATGTTGGCTCGTTATGTATTAGCAAGACATTATTATTTAACAGAAGATGCACTTGCCGATTTTCGAGAGGCGTATCGCGAATATCATCGAATTCGAATTGGCGAAATTCGCGAAGATCCCAAACGTATTGTCTACGACGAATTCCATCGCACATCAAAAGCGCGCGCAGTGCGTGATCAAGTGATTTTAGATATGCGCGAAGGTCGAAAATGGAACGTGCAGATTGCTCTGATTTCTCAATCGCTCGATGATTTTGATCCTGTCATGGTGGAATTTGGTACGTCTATTTTTATTATGGATGCAGGTCCTGAGCAAGCCATCAAGCGTTCAACAGAAATTTTTGGTTTATCAGAAACCGCCCGTACCGCATTAAAAACGCGCGTACATGGACCACGAGAAGGTGGCGCAACATTTTTGGCGCAGTTTTCCACGAAGTCAGGAATCAATACGCAATTACTGACAAGTACATTAGGTCCAGTTGAATTATGGGCATTTAGTACAACGGCAGAAGATTCGCGCACACGTAATAAATTGTATGCGAAAATTGGCCCGGCAGAAGCGCGCCGTGTGTTAGCAAATTTATTTCCGTCCGGTTCCGTTAAATCGTTAATTGAAGCTCGTTTAGCTGTGGTGAAAGAACAGAAAGGAATGATTGAAGAGTCGGCTGAGCTTGGCATTATTGATCAATTGATTGAAGAAATTTTAGATGCATATTCCAAAAATCCAGATGTGAAAAGTTTGCCGAAATAACGGAAATTTTTCACATTCTAAAACGGGAAATTTCTATGAAAAGAATGAATAGCCTTCTTGTAAAATTTTTCTACGCAGTTCCATTTGTAATAACGCCAACTCTCTACGCTGCAACCAATTCAGAACTGATATTTGATATGCCGGTACACCGTTCTATTGCGCATCCTGCGTCTAACTATAGCGGCGCAGCCATGGCGGGAGCAGGGTATTCACATGATACGCAACAAATTCCACCCAATGTTTGTTACAACACATTGAGCTCAACGACAGGGCAAGAAGGAACTGTTAATTTAAATACGGCAATGTCATTTGCTGATTTTGAAAAGCAATTACATTTTAATGTAGATGTGAAAGGTGGCTATGGCATGTTTTCTGCTGAGGCAGAGGCAGATTATTTGCGCTCAATCCAGGATTTAGATTATTCACTTTCTCTGAATTATAGCGAATTATTATTTGATACAGTTCTCGTTCGATTGGTTGGGCCAGGTCAAAAAGCATTAACAGAAAGTGGGAAAGACATTTATAACGACCCCAACATCAATAAATATTTTGGTGTACTTTGCGGCGATGATTTTATCAGTTCTTATCAACAAGGCGCATCGTTGTTAATGGCGCTCAATATCCGATTTAACAGTCATGAAGATAAAGAAGCATTTAACTCAAACGTATCCGTTTCGTTTGGAAATTTAGTCAGTGCGTCTTCCCAAATTCAAACGATGGCACAAAAATACAATATTCATGGCACCGTGATTATTCAAGCTTATCAAAAAGGCGGGAATCCTGCGGAGCTTTCGAAAGTGTTATCGAAAGATCAGAGCGGTGTTTATTATGCTTTATCGTGTGATTTACAACACATGGACAATTGCGTCAAAGCCGCGAATGGAATGTTGAATTACGCAGTTGAAAATTTCCCAAAACAAATATCATTTAATCCAGATAATGGATTAGTGCCGCTTGGTACAGGTTTTGTTAAACATGATCCTATTGCGGAATATGGATTAACACCACCACCTTCGCTCGTCACTAAAGAAGTGATTGATGACAGAAATTATCTGGCAAGTGTCTTAGAAGAAAATCAATATTATCAACAAAAATTAAATTCGTTGATAATGGGCTATCCAGTGCCTTGGGATTCCAACAGTGATATCTATAAATCAGCAGTCAAACTTTATAAAAAAGTCACAAATAATAGCGATAGCATCACGTTGCCTGCAAGCCCTGATGATGGTGCTTTAAAATGTTATAATCATCCTGAGTTATGTCATGCAACAGCGCTCTCGATCAAACAGCAACTACAAGCAGTAACAGCGACAGATATTAATTTCTTAGACCCATTAAAATTTGCTGTGGCAGATAATTTTTGTGGTCGCTGGTATCCAGTGAATCGCCCGGATTATTTTATGCATTATGATCCGAAAGGCTGGTATTCCGGCAATATGACAATCGTGCCTTCTGCAAGTATCAGTAATATTGCGTTGAGAGTCGTCTTAAACCCCACCATGTGGACAACCGTGAGAGGAACGCTAGCTTATTCGCCAATAGGTTATGTGGGTCGTCTCAAGCCTGATAATGGATATATACCGTTGCATGCTACGATGACATTGTTCGATAATCCATATGTGTTTGGTATGTATAAATCGGAGTTAGTCTCCTGATTTTTCGGGCCCGAGCCCGTGTGCGTGCCCGTGCCCGAAAAATCAGTGAGACATGTAACAAGGCTTTGCGACGTGGCAATCCAAAAGTCAGGGCGAGCGAGCAACTCTGGTGCTCACAAGTGATGTTGGTGTATTAGCATCTTCTTGTCTGCCGCGGTATTCCTCAATAATATCCAAAATATGCGAAGGAAATTTTGTGGGTAAATCAAAATCTTTTTGGCGTGTTAAGAGCGCCTGAATTTCTTCATGTATTTCTGCCGCTTTAATCACTTTTTCAGGATCAAAATACATGGGAAGTCTTTGTCTGCCGATAAGTTTTTTAGCCGCTTCGCTATCCATAGGCATTTGGTTTTTTGGATCTGTGCCAAATGTAACAAGAGTAAGAAAACACATCATAACACTACGTGATTGACCTGCTTTACAATGAATATAAACAGAGCCGCCATTTTTAAGCACATCGCCGATTAAAAAAACGGTTTCTATGGCTTTTTGATTGTCAACTATCGCAGTGCCATCCTCCATTTGAAGTAGATGATGAGCAACGCCTCTTTGACGCCAATCCGGCGGCGATACCATCCAGAGACCGCCAAAACCTTCGCCTTTTAACTCGCTTTCTGTTACAACACTTACAACTAATTTCAAGGGCCGTTCGATATTTTTAACCTTAACAAAATGAATAATCTGGTCATGTAAATTATTCGCACTGGGTGCTAATAATGCATGCTTGATAGGAATACTTCCTACGAAAATTCCTTCACAAATTTGGTTATAAAGATCCGAGAAGCTCACGAGATTAGCATTAGTCGAAATAGTTCTAAAAAGGGCCGTTCCAGGCCACGTTAATCTATCCCACATGATTTTGCCTCACTAATTTTTTTAATTTAAAATATCTTGTGGCAAATCAAAGCGCGAAATACTCATCGGTAAAAATGGATTCATATGACCTTGAGTGAAGAGCAGATATTTTGCCGAATGACCATTCGCTGAAAGATTGAGTAATAATTCTTTTCTTGAGTTGACACTTTGTGTCGCAGTCGCAACTAATTTAAACCAACCCCAATCACCTTTGCTGACATTGCTCGCCAATTGATTTTTTGAGGAAAGAAAATTAATGCTGCTTGAATGAGTTATATTACTATTACCTGGCCAAGTCAATACTCGCGGTACACGCGGCCAATTTTTTTGATACGTGATTTGTTGTCCGTTGATATTCAACGTCATGCTGCGCGTACTTTGATCCAGTGTGATCGGTTGCAGAGTGAAAGCAACAAATAATTTATTATCACCGTTTGGAAAAAATGCGCGTTGAATTTCTGCCGCATATTGCAGATTAGCAAGTAATGAACTTGAAAATGCAATTCTCTGATTATCGATAGTCTTCCACGTCCATTGTTCGGAAGAATCATCAATAAATGGTTTGAGATACGTTTGATAAAACACAGCTAACGTCCCGCGATGGCCGAGAAAACTGGTGAATTCTTCCAGACTAATTTCATCATTGCTGTTTTGTTTAAATGGATAATGATTAACAATTTGTTTGTTGTAAGTCGGCAACACATTATCTTGCCATGCTAATGCAACATGTTGTCCTGCTTCTTGTAACACAAAACCCCAACTTTGATTGGCAATATTGTTCAACCAGGTTTTTAAAGGCTCAGGACTTTGCTCAGCTAATTCGTGCACATCGGTGATTGGATTGTGGCTAGAATTTTGCATGCGATCAGCAGCTGCAGCAAATGCAGCTTTGCTTAAGTTGGTTGAGCTTAAAATAGTTTGTAAATAATTATGTAATTGTCGCAAGCTGACAAAGACTTGATAAAGTGGAATCTCCTGGCTGTTATCGGTGCTATTCAGTAAATCATTCAACGCCTGAATATTGGGACTCGATGTGTTGATCGGTGAGAAAGCGGTATTTTGTTTTATTGTTTGTAATAATTGTAATAACGGCGAATTATTGTTAGTGAGATTTTGAATCATCTCATCTGCTTGCAATAAAGTTTTTGGTGTAAACGGTTGGATGTTGGCTAATTGGCTTTCCCAGATATCAATGTAATTTGCTACATATTGATTGCGCAATTGGGTTGTCAACGTTTCAGTAGAAGGTTGATTCAGCGATGGTGCGATGTTGCCTAATACCCAATTACCTTTTATTGATTCATTGGCAGCCGTTGAAATTTCATCGTTCATGATTTTTGGAAAATTTTCTGCAATAAACATATTGGGGACGCTGTTTGCGATTTGCTTGCTGATAAAAACAGGTGGATTACCAAGATTCGTACCTAATCCAATTGTGCTATCCGCATTATTTGCGTCGATATTTTTTAAAATAACAAGTCCCAATTCCGTGCTAGGTAAATTGATTAATTGTTTACGTACATCCGAAATTAAATTTTGATCCAGATCAATGCTTGTCGAATTATCAATAAATGCAGCATTAATGTGACTTGTTAATTGATTGAGTGCTTGCTTGTTCATGGATGCAGACACAATTTTATTGAGCGTGTTGGCAATAAAACTGGCCTGACGATTTTCTGCATTGTCTAGCATTAAATAAGCTTTTAATGCGGTATACACAAGAACTGGGTTTTTGTTGTTGGCTGTTTGCAAATATTTTTCTAAATCATTTTTAATTTCAGGAATGACGATTGTTTGTAATGCCTGATGATACACAGCCAGCGCAGTTTTTTGTGATCGGTTTGAATAAAAAGAGAGAATAATTTCAAGCCGGGATAATTGGCGATTCGACGTGCTGGTGGCTTGTTGCAATGCGTCAAGTAGAGGCAATGCTTTCACCAGGCGATCACTGCTGTGCTTGACTTGTTGTATGTTAAGTTGATAGCGCGCTAAATCATTTTGAATAGAATAGGCTTTTTGTATGCTTTGCTGAAAATCATGTCCCAGCAATAATGCTGCAGTTACAATAATCCCGATTGATGCGGCATAAACAGCGCGGCGTTGCCAGGTATAATCATTCTGTTGTACGACAGCAGGATTTTGATTTGGCGTATACAAAAAACCTTGCAACATTAACTGTCTCACAAAATAAGCACGCGTTGGCATGGCAGGCGCACGCATGATTTGTAATGTTTGATGCGTCACATTGCTAGGCGCGGTATGTGTGTAGCTGGCTGAGGTTTCTGTTGTTTGCGTCGAGCTGGTTAGATAAATCCCGCCTAAGGATAAATCTGGCATTGCTAAATTTTTTAGTAAAGTAAGAATGGCATCTTTCAAGCGTTCCACATGCAGTGGAAAATCTTTAATGTAAGGACGTGCGTTTGGATTACGCTCTTGATGTAAGCGCCAAATAAGTTGTTTGTTGATTCGTTTGATCAAGGCATTGAAGCGATGGCTTGTTATATCCAGCAACTTGTCTTTGGGTTGCAAGAGAGGAAGTGTAATTCCCCAGGTTTGTGACAGTTCATCACTGCCGCTTTCGCTAAAAAATTCTAAAAATCCAGGTAATAAATCACATTTGGTAATCACAATATAAAACGGGATGTGTGATCCAAATTCAGCGCGAATATCTGTGATGCGTTTTTTCAAATCGTGAAGCAACACATTTTTTTGTTGATTACTGGTTTTCTTCATGATTTCCGGTAAATTCAGCGTAATGATAATACCGTTTAATTGTTCTTTGTTGTGTGTGCTCTTGAGTAAATGGAGTAATGATTTCCATAATGTATTTGCAGAAGAAGCTGCGTTTGGATTTTTTGATTTTTCTTTTCCAACAAAATAATGCCCAGGCACATCGACCATGACTAAGTCACGCGTCACCCACCAGTCGCATGAGTCAGAAGGCGGAATAACGACGGAATCTTCCTGTTTGAATTGTTTGGATAAAATAAAATTGATATTTGCATTGGCTAACAATGTTGTTTTGCCAGCACCTGCGGGGCCAATCAATAAATACCAGGGAAGATGCGCGAGACTGACGTTTTCACCATTTTTATTAATCACTGTTTTTTTTAAAAAATCCAGTGCACCTTGAAAACGGCCTTGCAAGGTTTGCAATTTTTTTTGGATGTCTGGCGAGAGAGGGACTACAGCCGCCGCCCTGGTTTTTGTTTTGGTCGGTGCGGTATCAAGGAAAATTAATTTAAGTAACCAAATCAAAAAAAACGCCGAGATGATATATAAGCGCTTATCGGCTTGTTCCAACGGCACATGATTGGCAATTGCAATAAATGGACCAGCAAACCAAATGGCGATGGATAAAATGACAAGTGTGATTAGCGGGATGATTTGTTTTTTGTACGCACTAGGTATCGTGTCTTTCATAAAGTATCGATTTTCCAATATGCATTAACTCTTGATAGGCCTGGCTTGAAATAGTATCGAGTAAATAACCTAATCCAATAAACAGGGCCAGAATAATGCTTGCTGTGGTTAGCAAAGCAAACCCAACGGCTGGCTTTTTTTGTGGTTGAATTTTTGGTGCAGTGGTTGGTTTTATCTGATAGGGCGAAAGCGTTTTGTTGAAATCACCATGATGCGCTCGGATACGTTTATAGAGTGCATTACAGATTTGTTCAAGTTGATTATTGCTAAATTCAGTTGAGCGATAACTACCTTTAAAACCAAGGCTTAAGCAGAGATACATAAATTCCATTAAATCAATGTAAAGCCCGGGGTCTTTGATGAGTCTCTCAAGAATAATGAAAAACCGTTCTTGCTGCGTGGACTCTTGATTGAATGTCGTCAGCATACTGTAATTATCCCATTGTCCTTGTGTGCCCCATGGTGTGTTATTGATAACGTCATCCAGTGTTGCACATAGCGCATAACGGCTAACCAGGATGTATTCCGAGCTATAGCCGTGAGATTTTGCAGTATCTTGGAAGGTATTAATTTCGGTGACTAATTCTTTATGTAATTTATTTAAATGGCGGTAAGACTTAACTTGTTTGAGTTTGCCTATAATGGAAAACAAATAAGAAGCGGCATCGACTAGAGGGTTGATTCCAGCTTTTGGATGATGAGAAATAAATTTGCTGCGTGCTAAAAGATGATTGGCAGCTTCAGCAGACGTAATGATTGCTGCATCATCGATTGACTCTGCGACTTTTGGCGCTACATCCATTACTGGTTGTTCATCACCGTCGAGTTGTTCGCTGCTACTCGTTATCATCTCTGAACTTTTCCATTATATGGGTGAAGTAAATCCTTTAGGGATTATAGCAGTCTCTTGTAGGAAAATGTAACGAAAACATTAATGTGGGCGTGTAATACAGAAACCAGTGAAGGGTGTGCCCGGTTTAAAAAGTAGAAACATAAAATAGTTAAGGAATACAGTAGTGAT
>CAZAXX010000019.1:0-35080 GCA_964489265.1 uncultured Coxiellaceae bacterium | reverse complement strand
GAAGATCCTTCACTTCGTTCAGGATGACAAAGCCTTACAAAAACAAATCCGTAAACAACGGCACCTTTGGATCCAGCGCATAATGACTAAAATCGGTCACGCCATGGGATTTTAATAAGTCTTCGTCAATAAAGAAATTTCCAGTCACTTCGCGGCTATTGCTTGTAAAAATTGCATGCGCTGCATCTGCCATAATGCTGGGTTTGCGACTCGCTTGCAAAATTTCTTTTGGAAAATTCACTTCAATCGCAGCGGTTGCAATTGTCGTTCTTGGCCACAACGAATTTACTGCAATGCCCGCTGCTTTAAATTCAGCTGCCATTCCCAACGTACACATGCTCATGCCATATTTTGACATGGTATAAGCTAAATGATCTTTAAACCACTTTGGCTCCATGTTTAATGGTGGGGATAAATTTAAAATATGTGGATTTCTCGCTTTTTTAAGATGTGGAATGCATGCTTGTGAACACAGAAACGTTCCGCGCGCATTGACAGAGAAAATTAAATCAAATCGTTTCATCGATGTTTCTAGTGTGGGCGTAATGGAAATCGCACTTGCATTATTTACCAAAATATCAATACCACCCCATGTCTCAACTGTTTTCGCTACCGCCGCTTGTATCATCGATTCATCACGCACATCCAACAAAAGAGGTAATGCAATTCCACCCGCCGCTTCAACTTCTTTGGCAACAGAATGAATAGTCCCTTCCAATTTTGGATGCGGCTCATCTGTTTTTGCAGCAATAACGATTTTAGCGCCATCTCGCGCAGCGCGTAACGCAATTTCACGCCCTATCCCGCGGCTTGCGCCTGTAATAAAAATAATTTTATCTTTTAAATTGTTCATTGTTATAGTCCTTAACGTTTAATCTAACTCACTCCATGCCTGGCGTCCCATCTTAACTAAATGATGCGCGCCTTCACAAAGTTGCTGCAAATCACTCGCTCTTACGACGCTGCTTTGTAAAAAAATCTTAACACCCGCATTCGCGCTTAATAAAAGCGTCATGCGAAAATAGGCTGCAGTGGCTTGGGTATTTTCAATGCTAGCACAAGCATCATCGCCGAGCGGCTCGACCACATAATAGTACTTAAACCGCTGAAAATTGCCAGCGCAAGTTTCAGCTGATTGCCACCAAGCCAGCGATTTTGTAATTAATTGATTGGTTTCTGTCTGTGGAATAAGGCAATGTGGCAACGTCGAAATAAGCTCGGTTTCGGATTGGTGAAGTGCGCTCAGAGCAACATGAAAAGCTTGATTACGTTGATTCAGCATTTTACTGGTTTTCATGGCAAACATGACATTTGCTAAGGCACACCAACTCAATAAAACAATCAGCGGCATAAAAACCAGCACTAACAGCAAGATAATTCCGTGTTGTTTCTTAGCGTAATGAAACATAGGTGTGCCATGTTTTATTTAAAATAGTAAAAGCGAATGCAACACCCACGACCGCCGCCCCATTTTCCATCTGATCCAATTCAACTTGCATCGAAGTCACACCCTCTACTAATTCTGTTTTACGATCATCCTGTCCTCGCATAAATAATGCATAAACAGGTTTTTGCTGCAGATCAAGCCGTCCCGTGTCGCTAACAAAAAACGACTCCCAGACAAATTCACGTACTTCTGCATTTTCTGCATAGAGTTTATTGAGCGGGACTGTCGTTACTATTTTTTGAATTCCATTACTTAATATTGAAATCTGTTTTATGCTAAATAAATCAGCCGTTTTGCAATCGGAAATAATTAATTTATCACCGATAGCAAATGGCGGATTAGCTGTTGCATAAAATGTTGCAAACCCACGCATCGGTTTAATCAATAAAGCACTTTCAATTCCAGCATGCCACAATGTCACGCCTGATTGCTGAGACAATTGAATTTTATTGCTTAAACTCACTTTCTCTGTCAAATGATTATAAAATGGAAAATCATCCGCCAATTTTTCACAGCCGGCATAACCTGCCATGCGAATATGTCGTAAAACTAATTGACTGAGAATTTGTTCGTTTTCTTGCAGTGAAATTAATGCTGCCTGTGTCAATTGACTATTTTCCGCTATTAAATAAATTTCAAATAGAAGACTAATCAAAAAAATACTGAGTGATAACGCCAACATTAATTCAATTAAAGTGATGCCAATTGAATTTTTTCTCTTAAACATCCTGCTTCTCCTACGTGTTTTTTCGCGCAATGATGTAGTTGCGTGCCCCAATATATAGTTGCTATATAATTTGGAAATTCACCCGTGACTGTACCGAAACCAAGTGGCAACACAGTTTGATTTTCAGTGTTCCATGCCGCAATTTGTTGCATGAATCCATCATCCGTTTGTAATGCGGATAAGCGCTCTGATATGTTATTTAATTGGTTAACAGCAAGATTATAAAAGTAAGCTGATTTGGCTAATTTAAGTGAATAAAATTGCAATCCATCCAACCCAAATAATATGAATGCGATCAATAACAAGCTGATTAAAACTTCAATAAATTGCATAGGATTCCCTGTGTTATAATAATAAATATGAATGAAGACAATTCTCATAAAGACAATCGTTCAATTGTGATGGCGGAAGTGATGACGCCAGATATGGCGAATTTTCATGGAAATGTGCATGGCGGGCATATCTTGAAATTACTGGATCGCGTTGCTTATGCATGTGCGTCACGATACTCAGGAAAATATATCGTTACACTCTCTGTCGATCAAGTGATTTTCAAAGAACCTATTCATGTTGGTGAACTTGTTTCATTTTATGCGACAGTCAATTATGTCGGCACCAGCTCTATCGAAGTCGGCATTCGCGTCGTTGCAGAGAATTTGTTGACGCAAGAAAAACGGCATACCAATACGTGTTATTTTACGATGGTTGCGTTAGATGAGAAAGGTAAGCCAACCAAAGTTCCGCCGCTTCAAATTGATGATGAAATTCAAAAGCGGCGTCACGAAGATGCTTTATTTAGAAAAAAAAATCGTTTGGCGATTAAATCACACAAATGATTTATCCGTGCGTTTTTGCAAAATCCTGCATAAACTGAATCAATGCATCGACGCCTTCTTCCGGCATCGCATTATACATACTTGCACGCGCACCACCCGCCAAGCGATGGCCTTTCAAATTGGTTAAACCTTCTTTTACTGCTGTATCCAAAAATTTCTGCGTCAAATCCGCATTCGTTAAACTGAATGGAACATTCATAATAGAACGGCAAGATGGATGCACACTGTTGGTGTAAAATTCATTATGACCATCAATAAATCCATATAATTTTTCTGCTTTGCGTTGATTGATTTTCGCAAAGGCAGAAACACCACCTTTATTTTTCATCCAGCGCAAAACTAATCCTGCAATGTACCAGGCATAAGTAGGCGGTGTGTTGTAATACGATTTATTTTCCGCATTAATTTTATAAGAATACAAAGTCGGTGTACCCGCTAAAGGCTCACGGAGTAAATCTTCACGAATAATGGCAACCGTAATGCCAGACTGACCAATATTTTTTTGCGCACCCGCATAAATCACACCATATTGCGACACATCAATCGGTTTTGACAAAATAACCGAAGTCATGTCTGCCACCAAAGGCACATTGCCGGTTTTTGGCGTCCAGTGAAATTCAATTCCTTCGATCGTTTCATTCGGTGTGTAGTGCACGTACGCGGCATCTTTATTCAAAAGCCATTTTTCTTGCGGCGGAACATGAATAAGCGAATGCAGCACTTCGACTTCCGCTGCGACATTGACGTGACCATAACGTCTGGCTTCATCAATGGCTTTTTTAGACCAGATACCGGTGTCGATATAATCCGCGTTTTTTTTATCGCCAAATAAATTAAGTGGCACCATGGCAAATTGTGTGGTGGCGCCGCCCGCCAAAAATAAAACATGGTAATTGTTCGGAATAGCCATTAATTCACGCAAATCGGCTTCTGCCTGTTCGGCTACTTCCTTAAACTCTGCCCCGCGGTGGCCGAGCTCCATAATCGACATCCCAGTGCCATGCCAATCCAACATTTCCGCTTGTGCCTGCAATAATACGTCCTCTGGCAACATGGCAGGGCCCGCACTGAAATTAAATACCTTACGCATTGTTAACTCCTCATTCCAATATCGTGGCAATATTGCCTAATCTTCGTTATGATTACAATCTTAAAACGAGTGAAAACGATATGACAGCACCTGAAATGCTCCAACTGATTGTTGCCATGATTATCATGATGAACCCGCTTGGTTCATTGTCCATATTTTTGGATCTGACTCACAAAACCCCACTCGCCCACCAACGAAAAACCGCCATCGAAGCCTCATTTGCTATTATTATTATTTTATTACTCACGCTTTGGGGTGGCCACGCCATTCTCAACTTGTTAGGCATCAGTTTACCGGCCTTTCGTTTTGCTGGTGGAATTATTTTATTGTTAATGGGTTTATCCATGCTGCAATCGCGTGAAAGCCCAATGAACCACACAGTGGGCGATGACGAAGCTGCCAAACACCGTGAATCCATCGCAGTTGTCCCGTTAGCCTTACCTGTCATTGTGGGACCTGGCGCGATCAGCACGCTTATTATTGCCACAGGCGATTTTCCAGAATTTATCAATAAAATCTGGATGACGATTATTTGCGTGCTCTTAACCTTGGGCATGGGTTTGATTTTGTATTTTGGTTCGACAGTCGTCAAATTCGTCGGTGCTTCCGTGATGAAAGTGGTCACTCGCATCATGGGCATGATTATTATGGCGATTGCAGTCGGCATGCTAGCAGATGGACTTGTAGGTCTTTTACCCGTCTTACATTGATCAAAAATGTGAGGGACCATGCATTTTGATATCTTGGACATGATATTATTTGTTTTTCTAATCGCGTTATTCGTGACAGTGATTTTTCGCGAACTCAAACTCTCGGTCATTTTAGGTTATTTGTTAGTGGGCGCCTGGGTCGGCCCACATACGCTCAACATTGTGCATGACACGTCAAGAATAAAAGAGTTGGCTGAATTTGGCATCGTCTTTTTAATGTTTACCATTGGTCTTGAATTTTCTTTACCTAAATTGCTCGCCCTAAAAAAATCTGTGTATATGACGGGCATTTTACAAATTCTACTTTGCATTCTGATTACAACTCTTGTCGGCAAGTTAATCGGTATGTCCACGTTGTCTGCATTGGTAGTTGGCAGCATTGTCGCTATGTCATCTACCGCCATCGTGGCAAAACAATTGCATGATCAACTCGAATTATCTTCACCACACGGCATGAACGTGTTGGGAATTCTGTTATTACAAGATTTGGCAGTGGTGCCATTAATCATTTTGATTGCGGGTTTAAATGATAGTAATCAGCATAATTTAGCGCTCATTCTGTTGTGGGCACTCGCGAAAGGTATTTTTGCGATTACCTTGATTTTTAGCGCAGGGCGTATGTTATTAAAACCTCTATTTCACACGATTGCAAAAACACGTGCGATTGAATTATTTACGCTCTCTGTCTTACTCGTCACGTTGAGTGCTGCATGGATTACCAATGTACTGGGATTATCATTTGCGCTCGGCGCTTTTTTAGCGGGAATGATGTTGGCGGAAACAGAATTTCGGCATCAAATTGCCGTGGAAATACGCCCTTTTCGCGATATTTTATTGGGATTATTTTTTATTTCGATCGGCATGTTAACGGATGTGAGTCAATGGTATAAAACATGGCATTGGATTTTATTATTACTGGGTTGTCTCACTGTTTTTAAAATGCTGCTGATCAGCATGGTCAGTCGTTTAAGCGGAAGCTCTGCCTCTATTGCCTGTCGCACAGGTTTGATATTAGCGCAAGGTGGCGAATTCGGATTTGCATTATTGACGCTTGCTTTAAACGAAAAAATTCTTCCCGCTGATTATGGCCAAGTGGTACTCGCGGCATTATTGCTGAGCATTGCAATTTCCCCCATCATCATTCGTTTTAACAAAGAAATTGCGCGTCTTTTCCTATTTAAAACGGTAAAAGGCGATGATGAAATTAGCGAACAACACCTTGCACAAGTGGCGCAGAGTTTAAAACATCATATTATTATTTGTGGTTATGGTCGCGTGGGACAACACATTGCTCGCTTGTTAGATCAAGTGCGCTTTCCTTATATTGGACTCGATTTAGATGTGGAACTGATTCAGCATGCGCGTCTTGCGGGCGAAAGCGTAATGTATGGCGACCCAACACATCCGGAAATTTTAGCCGCTGCGCGCTTAGATCATGCCAAAGTACTAGTGATTAGTTTTAATGATTTAAAATCTACCATCCGCATTTTAAGCATGGTAAGACAAAAACATCCCAATCTCCCTATTCTCGTACGCTGTCATGATGAGCACGAATTAAAAACCTTAAAAGAATATGGCGCCACCCAAGTCATTGCGGAATTGTTTGAGGAAAGCTTGACGCTTTCGCATCATTTATTGCAATTAATTAATATTTCCGCCGGAAAAATTGCGGAACTGATGCATGAAGCTCGCAATAAAGATTATGATTTGTTAAAGAAAGTTTTCATTGGTGGTTTTGGCGAAGATGTCGAACTTGAAATGACAGCGCAACAATTAAGACCCATTTTGATATCCGAAGGCGCTTACGCGGTGAATCAAAAACTCAAAGATTTGCGGCTACGCGAATCCGGAATTGAAATTGTTGCAATGCGGCGTGGTGACTCGAAACAGTTTAAGCCGAATGGCAATATCAAGTTAACGGTGAATGATATTTTGATTGCTTTTGGCACGTTGAATGATTTGGAAATGGCAGAGCAGAAATTGTTGTCGGCTGAAACGCCTTAAGTGTCATTGCGAGCGAAGCGAAGCAATCCAGAAAATTGATAGTTTTCTGGATTGCTTCGTCGCTACGCTCCTCGCAATGACGAATGACAAATCAGCGTGGCGTTAACCCACGAGCTGGAGTTGGTGCCGCTGATTCACTCGCAGTCGGAACAACGACTGTCGGACTGTCAGCAGAAGACGAGGAGGAAGAAGACAGAGGAGAAAGGCCTTTTGCGGCTTTCGCTGCTTCATATTTCTTTTGAGAAGCTTGATATTCACGGTTAGCAGTTTGATATGCCTCTACAGCTGATTTAACTGCATCTTGAGTCGCTTTCTCTTTTTTTAGTCGTAGTATTTCTGCTTTACATCCTTGTACTTTGTCAAATAATGAACTAACTTCATCCCTTAACAAACTAAACTCTGACGGTTTTTCTTCGACGTCACTTTTTTTCGGTTTTTCGGATGTACAGCCGTTTCCTAATATTAACCTTGCTAGTGCTAACATAATTATTCCTTATATAAAATAAATAAATTTAAAAAAGATACGTTGTTGAGTATAACTTATTTGTCAATTGATCATCATAAATTTTTAACGGTGACGGAATCCACCCCTGTTTTGTTTTTCCAAATCTTCTACTGAAGGCTGTGATGATTGGTCAATGTTAAATTGTGTTTCAATATAAGCTTCGCCCAGTTTCTGTTGTAAAGGAGCTGGCACAAATTTAGAAAATGCGCCATAAACTCTGGCCATCGATTTCAATTTTGCATCGGGATTCAAGCGAGCAAATTGGACTGCGTTTTGCAACGCTTGAATAAACAGATCGGCAAACCCAGGATAATTAACATGTACTGATGTTAAACAAAAATGCAATCCGTGCCTTTTTTGATCGGAGCTTTGTGAGATATTAAAATTCCAGCCATCCTCAGATAACTTGGTTTCAACCAGTAAGAGATTCAAACCAGGCGTTGCTTTTATTGCAATCACAGAAAAAGGTGTTGGATATGGAATACAAATGCCCTCAATTTGCTGAATTTTTTCAACCAATGCATCTTTCAAAGCAAAAATAGCTTTTGTGCTATTCACATAACTTTCTACACCGCGACTAAAAATTAATGCCCAAGGCCCTGCAATATCCGCTCCAGATCGTGAACCCGCCATACCAGGAGAAACATACAAACCACCTTCCCATTTTGTATTGACATGAATACAAAGATTACTTCTAAGAAAAGTGATGACAGAGTTGCCTTTAGCTGTTTCCCCATATTTATGGGTATCCAGAGAAAGACTTGTCACACCTTTCACGGAATAATCACACGGTGGAATTGTGCGACCCGCTCTTTTTGCAAAAATATTTAAAAATCCACCTAAGCATGCATCGACGTGAAGTGGTAATTTTTCTTCAACTGCGACAGCGCCTAATTCTTCAATTGGATCATAGACACCACAAGGAAAAGAAGGCGCTGAGCCTACTAACATACATGTTTTGAAGTTAATTGCCTTTTGCATCGCAGCAACATCGGCCGCTCCTGTTTCTGGATTCACAGGAACTTTAACAAGCTTGGCACCCGAATATTCTGCTGCTTTATCAAAAGAAGCATGTGCAGTTGACGGCACAATAATTTCTGGTGTCGTGATTCCATTCGCCCGAGCAATGCTAACATAAGCGAAAACAGCATGTAAGTTACTAAAAGTACCCCCATTGGTTACCATGCCATGCGCATCAGCATTTGGATTATTTAATAATTTTTGTAACGCACTGATCAACTCTGCTTCGCATAAATTGATTTCAGGATTTTGGCTGGCATGCATTGTATTGGTTAATGACGCTATACTCCAGACAGTTTGTTGCATTTCCTTTTCTTCTTTCGTGTAAAACGCGTAAGTTGCGCCAGAATTTTTGGCTGGATGTTTGTGTGTGCCAATTTGTGCAAAACGCGCATCGATCTCAGCTCGTGTTAAGCCTTTTTCAGGAAGCTCAGTATATCGAACCCATGGCGCATAGGATTCATCGACGCCTTTTTGCAAATCAGCAATTGCATCTTTTTTTTCTTTTTCCAATTTAGCCTTGAGCTCTGGTCCACCCACACCCACAACAGGAAATCGCATACTGAAAGGGATATTTACCAACAGCTTGGCCACCATATCTTTGTTCGCATTCTCAACGGCTTTTTTCGCAAAATGAACTGTTGCAAAAGTGAGAACAATTGTCGCTGCAGTAAAATCGCCCGTCAAAACAGCTGTCGTAGCAGCAACAGATCCTGCCACAATCGTAGTGGGAGAATATTCACTGAGATTTGAATTAATGGAGTTGACTAGTATACCGATCATGTTTGCTGCGACATGACACATATTTCTTTTAGGTGGTTGTCGTTTTGAAAGCATATATAAATCCTTTTATAGAATATAAAAAATCCTTCGTCATCGCGAGACTCCGTAGAAGGCGTGGCGATCTGGAGAGATTGCCACGTCGCACAAAACGCTCCTCGCAATGACGAATGACGAATGACGCCGTTAAACCATATTATCTGGACGAATCAAATCTTTAAATTCTTCTTCCGTCAAATATCCCAACGCAAGACTTGCTTCTAATAAATTAGTTCCTTCATGCCATGCTTTGTGCGCAATTTCTGCGGAGCGATCATAACCAATTTTTGGTGTCAACGCTGTCACCAACATCAACGAATTATCTACAAACTGGCGAATCCGTTTTTCATCCGCTTCCATTCCTTTCACCATGAATGACGTAAACATGTGTGATGCATCCGATAACAAGGTCACAGAATGCAAGAAATTATAAATCATCACTGGTTTAAAAACATTTAATTCAAAATTACCTTGTGAACCTGCAACGGTAATTGCCGTGTCATTACCCATGACTTGCACGCAAACCATTGTCATTGCTTCACATTGGGTTGGATTCACTTTGCCTGGCATGATAGAAGAACCAGGTTCGTTTTCCGGTAAAATTAATTCACCTAAACCACAACGTGGACCAGACCCCAACCAACGCAAATCGTTGGCAATTTTCATTAATGCACAGGCTAAAGTTTTTAATGCGCCACTGGCAAACACGATTGCATCATGCGCTGCGAGTGCTGCAAATTTATTGGGTGCGGACACAAAAGGTAATTCAGTTAAGCGTGCGATTTTTTCCGCTGCTTTTTCACCAAATTTGGGAGGCGCATTCAT
Organism: uncultured Coxiellaceae bacterium; assembly: GCA_964489265.1. GTDB lineage: Bacteria > Pseudomonadota > Gammaproteobacteria > DSM-16500 > DSM-16500 > CAYRUP01. Next base: position 25,097 of record CAZAXX010000019.1, on the reverse strand, counting down.
CCCGGTTCCAACGGCCGTGCCACCTAATGCTAACTCATATAAACCTGGCAATGTCGCATCAATATTTCTTAATGCAGCATCGAGTTGCGCTATGTAACCAGAAAATTCTTGTCCCATGGTTAATGGCACTGCATCTTGCAAATGAGTGCGGCCTACTTTCACAATCTTGGCAAATTTATGCTGTTTTTCAAGCAAGGCTGCGCGTAATTCTTTAATCGCAGGAATTAAACGGTTAATCACGCTTTCTGTTGCGGCAATATGCATCGCAGTTGGAAAGGTATCATTGGACGATTGCGAACGATTGACATCATCATTTGGATGAACCGGTTTTTTGCTGCCCAACACACCGCCAGCCATTTCAATCGCACGATTTGAAATAACTTCATTCACATTCATATTCGTTTGCGTACCACTACCCGTTTGCCAAATTCTTAAGGGAAATTGATCTGCTAATTTGCCTGCAATAATTTCATCTGCTGCCGCAACAATTAATTTGGTTTTTTCTTCAGGTAACAAACCCAATTCGGTATTCGTTAATGCCGCTGCTTTTTTTAAAATAGCAAATGCACGAATTAATTCTTTTGGCATGAGATCATTACCAATCGCAAAATGATGCATGGAACGCTGTGTTTGCGCGCCCCAATACACATCGGCTGGCACATCGATTTTGCCCATGCTGTCGGATTCAACACGAGTGTTTTTTGTATGAGTTGACATTTAATTTTTCTCCTAAGAGCCTGTTTAATATCTTTTTGTGTACTTGAAAAAGTGGGGAATCGAGTCAAAATCGTCGCAAGTTTGAGGCGAATAGCAGAGCTATTTAACGAAAACTTGCGACGATTTTGGCCGATTCTACCGCTTTTTTCAAGTACACAAAAAGATATTAAACAGGCTCTAAAGACTCTTTGTTACTATTTCAAATATATCAGGTGATAGCATGGGATTTTTTGATAATAATTCCAATTGCTCACGCATTAATTTTTGTCGTTTCGCATCATAACGCTTCCAATCGGTTAATGGTTTTATCATGCGAGCTGCAACCTGTGGATTGAGTGCATTTAATTGCAATACAACTTCTGCTAGAAACCGATAACCTTCACCGCTCGCAACATGAAAATGCGCGAGATTATTGCCAAACGCACCAATCAAAGAATACACCTTGTTTGGATTTTTTATATCGAATGCTTCGTGATGCAATAATTTTTTTACATGCTGCAATGTACCGGGTAATTTAGACGATGCTTGCAAGGCAAACCATTTATCTACCACGAGCGCATCATGCTGCCATTTGTGATAAAACTCAGCTAATGCTTTACCCTTTTGTGAACTCTCGGTATTCACTAACGCTTTGAGTGCCGCCATCGTGTCAGTCATGTTGGATGACAAGGAAAAATCGAATTGTGACACACCAATATTTTCATGCTGAGGTAAAACCAGCAAATAACTCAGACAAACATTTTTAAGATAACGATCACCAACCGCTTGTAGCGTAAATTCATAGGGTTTCTGTGTATTCAACTCCTGATAAATTTCGTTGAAACGATTCTCTAATTTTACAGCTAATTCATGCAACACAAATTCACGCGCCGCATGAATCGCATCAACATCAATTACCGTCATTTGTTCAGCTAAATATTTTTCGGAAGGCAAGGTTAACATTTCCGACAACAACCAGTTGTCCTCTCGCATGGTTTGCATGACATAATCAAATGCAGAAACAAATTCATTCGCTAACTGTAATGGTTTTTTATTTTGATAATCATGCACCAATTGTAAAATCGTTTTGATCGCATATTTTTGTCCTGCTTCCCAACGATTAAATAAATCTTTATCGTGCTGAAACAGCAATACTAAATCCTGCTCGGAATAATTATATTTAATTTTCACGGGAGCGGAAAAATTTCTCAGCAAAGAAGGAATGGGTTTAGTTTGAATATTATTAAACAGGAACCGATTTTCACTATCGACCACATGCAGCAAATCACTAGCAAGCTCTTTGCCTGATGAATCTAGCAAACCGATGCTAACAGGAATATGCATGGGTTTTTTATCCGCTTGTCCCGGTGTTTTTGGACAGGTTTGTTTTATCACTAACGTATAGGTTTTTGACTGTGCATCATATTCATCGTGCACATCCAATACGGGCGTTCCCGCTTGACTGTACCATAATCGAAATTGTTTTAACTGAACACCTGACGCATCTTCATGCGCCTTCACAAAATCTTCAATCGTCACGGCCTGACCATCAAAACGCTCAAAATACAAATCCATGCCACGCCGATAAGCTTCGTCTCCAATAATCGTTTTAATCATGCCGATAACTTCAGAGCCTTTGTTATAAATTGTCGCCGTGTAAAAATTATTTATTTCAATATAGGAATCCGGACGCACGGAATGTGCAAGTGGGCCTGCGTCTTCAGGAAATTGTGTCACGCGCAATGCATTCACATCTTGAATGCGCGATACGGTTTTGGATGTCGTATCGGCAGTAAAACTTTGATCACGGAAAATAGTTAAGCCTTCTTTCAAACTTAACTGAAACCAGTCACGACAGGTGATGCGATTGCCAGTCCAATTGTGAAAATATTCATGTGCAATCACGGATTCAATATGAATATAATCCAGATCGGTTGCGGTTTCTGGTTTCGCTAAAATATATTTCGTATTAAAAATATTTAAACCTTTATTTTCCATCGCGCCCATATTGAAATCGCTGACAGCCACAATCATATAAATATCTAAATCATATTCACGGCCATATTTTTCTTCATCCCAACGCATCGCTTTTTTTACTGCTTGCATTGCATGAGCACATTTATCGTGATTACCCTTTTCAACATAAATGCGCAACGCCACGCGACGACCTGATTGTGTCACAAAAAAATCTTCGACAAATTCGAGATTGCCTGCAACCAAAGCAAACAGATAACTGGGTTTTTTGAAAGGATCTTCCCAAATCACCCAATGTTTACCGCCCTCTGATTTACCGGCTTTTATTGGATTGCCATTCGATAACAAAATAGGATAACGTTTTTCATCCGCAATAATTTTAGTGGTATAACGTGCCATTACGTCAGGTCGATCTAAAAAATACGTGATGCGACGAAAACCTTCCGCTTCACATTGCGTGCAAAAATTTCCGCTGGATTTATACAAGCCGCTCAGTGAAGTATTTTCCTGGGGTTTGCTACGTGTTTGAATTTCGAGAATGAATTTTTTCGGGACTGAAAAAAGAGTTAGCGTATTTTCTGTCAGTGCATAGTCGTTTGCATGTAAAAGTTTGCCATCGATAGAAACTGAGAGCAGTTGCAACTCTTCGCCTACCAGCACTAAATTTTTATTTGGATGAAGACTCGCTGGATTCAAGTGTAAATTGAGAGTGGATTTCACTACAGTTGAATCTTCATCTAAATGGAATTCTAAATTCACGTCATCGATCAGATAGTCAGGAACTTGATAATCTCGTAGATAAATCGTCTGAGGGTTTTTGTCTGTCATTCTTTCAATTCTCGTATATTAATAAAATAAAAACCCCGCAAAAGCAGGGTTTTTTATATCACAAAATTAGGTTTATTGTGATGCTTGGCTGGTAGCGCTCATTGCATCAGAGGAAGCACTCGTGCTGCTCGTTGTTGCAGAAGTATCAGGAGCTGCTGTTGGAGCTCCACTCATGCCAGGCGCAGTTGTTGCAGATGTATCGTCAGCAAATGCCACTGAAGCCGCCATAACAACACTTAATACACCCACCGCCGCCAATAATTTTGTCTTCATATGAAATTCCCTTTGATAAAATAAAAATAGGTTAGTACGATTTAGTATGATAAACAGAAGTCAGTCAGACAACAAGAGTAAATAATGAGAAATTCAAACGTCGACCCGAGTGAAATAGCCAAATTTAGCCATTCTGCTGCCCATTGGTGGGATGCGGAAGGCGAATTAAAGACCTTGCATGCAATCAATCCGCTACGCTTGAATTATATTAATCAAATAGTTCCTTTGGCAGGAAAAACAGTCATCGATATCGGTTGTGGTGGCGGTATTTTATCGGAAAGCATGGCGAAACTCGGCGCCAATGTGACTGGAATTGATATGAGTAAGGCGGCCCTCGATGTGGCTAAATTGCATCGGCATGAAAGTGGAATTGATATCAATTATCAACTCACCACCGCTGAAGAAATGGCGGCACAGCAGCCAGGCCAATATGATGTAGTGACTTGCCTTGAAATGCTGGAACATGTTCCAGACCCGACCTCCGTCATTGCAGCTGCAGCAAAATTAGCGAAACCGGATGGCCATGTTTTTTTCTCTACGTTAAATCGAAATGCAAAATCCTATTTATTTGCTATCCTCGGTGCCGAATATATTTTAAATCTAATTCCTAAAAACACGCATGATTTTGCTAAATTTATCCGACCCAGTGAATTAAGCGACTGGGCTAGAAAAGCAGGTTTACACATGGTTGATATGACGGGACTGGGTTATAATCCACTGACGAAAAAATATTTTCTGACTGATGATATTTCTGTTAACTACTTGGTGCATACAAAAAAATGAAAACAACAATTAAAGCAGTTTTATTCGATCTGGATGGTACATTACTCGATACGGCATATGACTTGGGTCTCGCACTGAATCAGTTATTGGAAGAAAATAAGTTGCCAATGCTACCCCTAGATCTTATCCGCCCTGCCGCAGGCAGTGGCTGTAAAGGTCTTTTAAAATTAGGCATGAACATTGACACCACGGATGAACGCTATCCGGCACTTTCTGAAAAATTACTGCATTTTTACCAAGAGAATATTATCAATACCACCCAATTTTTCCCTGGAATGGAAGAAACACTGGAATTCATCGAAAAAAATAACATGCCATGGGGAATTGTGACGAACAAACCCGCGCGTTATACCGATCAGTTGATTACGCATTTAGAACTTGATAAACGCACTGGTTGTGTCATTAGCGGCGATTCGTTACAAAATCGCAAACCGCATCCAGAACCTATTTTACATGCATGTAACCTGTTACGTTTCGACCCTAAAGATTGTGTTTATATTGGCGATTCTGCGATTGATATTGAAGCAAGTAAAGCCGCAGGCAACCCATCGCTGGCCGCGCTCTATGGTTATATTCCTGCCGAAGAAAATCCATTGAGCTGGGGTGCGACTGGGTATATCAAACATCCGCTTGAAATTATTGACTGGATTAAAAATAGTTAGAGTTCGTTACTTTTACTCCAGCTTCCAGAATTTCTTGCATTGCATTCGCCACATCACCCGGCCGCAATTCAACGCCTCGACAACCATCCTCAATGATATGAACTGCAAAATTAAATTGAGTTGCATCGAGGCAAGAATATTTTACGCAATAATCTGTGGCTAACCCCAAAATATAAAGATCCGTGACACCTTCCTGATTTAAAAAATCAGCAAGCCCTGTTGTGCGAAGGTGTTTGTTATCGAAAAAAGCGCTGTAACTGTCGATAAATGGATCGGTTCCCTTGTGGAAAATCCGCTTGATTTTTGAAGTATCCAGCATGGGATGAAATTCAGATCCTTTGGAATTTTGCACGCAGTGATCTGGCCATAATATTTGCTTGATTCCATTTGCCGTAATGACATCGCCAATCTTTTTACCGGGATGATTGGATGCAAAACTGATATGGTCCGCTGGATGCCAATCTTTTGTGGCGAGAACTAAATCGAAATGCGCTTGCAGCTTATTTGCCAGTGTAATCACAGCATCGCCGTCCGGAACCGCCAACGATCCGCCGTGACAAAAATCATTTTGTAAATCAACCAATAATAATGCAGTTTTCTTCATTGTAACCAACCCCTACAATTGTTGTATGATATACGACTTTACTATTACAAAAAATACGAAAACTATGAATACAACAATTAATCTGCGTCATCTAGGGCACATTTGTATTTCGGGGTTGGATGCCAAAAAATTTTTACAAGGCCAATTAACGTGTAACCTCGATGAAATCACACCCACGCAATCCAGTTTAGGCGCGCATTGCAATCCGCAGGGCCGGGTAATTAGTTTGTTTCGCCTATTTATTTTTCTTGATCATTATTATTTGCAAATGCCACGCGACATGATCCCAATCGCATTAAAAGCACTGCAAAAATACGCGGTTTTTTTTAAAGTTAAATTAACCGATGCGAGCGATGAATTGACTTCAATTGGCTACCTCGGCGACACATTGCCAGAGCTCCCAACTGAGTGTTTATGCATTAAAGAGCCAGGGTCTCGATATCAATTGATTGGCAGCTCTCTGGAAGCATCGGATAAAGAACAGGAATGGAAAAAACTGGATATTGCACAGGGTATTCCCGCCATTTATCCAGAAACATCAGAACGATTTTTGCCGCATGATATTGATTTACCTAAACTTAATGCCATTAGCTTCAACAAGGGTTGTTATACTGGCCAGGAAATCATTGCGCGCATGCAATACCGCGGTAAATTGAAAAATCGCTTATTTCGGGCAAAAGTACAGACCGACCTCCCCTTAACACGCGGTAATGATATTTATTTAGAGAATAAAACTTGCGGCAGCATCGTTGACTTTGTTCAAATAGATTATAATAACTATGAATTACTGGTGATTGCTCAGGAATCGGATGTCGCGACCGGGAAGTTATGCATCGATGCCAATAAAAAACATACATTAGAATTTTTGGGTTTATAAACAATGGCAAAAAAACTTCGAATTGCATTAGCTCAACTTAACCTGACTGTGGGTGATATTCAGGGTAATTTAATTAAATTAATTAATGCGGCAAAATCCGCTCGCGATACATTAAAAGCAGAAATGGTTGTGTTTCCTGAATTAAGCATCACAGGCTACCCGCCTGACGATTTATTGTTACGCAAATCATTTATTGACGCTGCCAATGACGCTTTAAATACTTTTAAAAATGAAGTGCATGGCATTTATTGTGTGGTTGGACATCCGCATGCAACATCGCAAGGATTATTTAATACGTGTTCTGTTATTTATAATGGAACCATCGTAGGTCGTTATGCAAAACAGCATTTACCAAATTACGGTGTATTTGACGAATGTCGTTATTTCACGCCAGGAAATTCACCTTGCGTCGTTCCAGTTAATGGTACTTCCGTTGGTATAGTCATTTGTGAAGACGTCTGGCATGCAGGACCCACTCAGCAAATCGCCAATCATGGCGCGCGGGTTTTGATTACGCCAAATGCTTCGCCTTTTGAAATTGACAAACATGAACAACGCCATCTGACACTCGCAAAACGCGCAAAAGCTGCGAATATCCCTATCGTTTACGTCAATTGCGTCGGCGGGCAAGATGATTTGTTATTTGATGGCGGCTCTATGGTCATCGATCAAGAAGGAAAAATCTGTCAATTTGCTGGATTTTGTAACGAGACATTATTACCCATCGACATTGAAATCACGAGCACACAAACAACAATTAATCAGGCTAATTTTGTCATTCCAGACATCGAACAACGCGTGTATGACGCTCTGGTATTAGGTACCCGAGATTACGTACAAAAAAATAATTTCCCTGGCGCACTCATCGGTGTATCAGGTGGTATTGATTCCGCATTGACGCTGGCTATTGCAGTTGATGCGCTTGGCAAAGAACGTGTGCATGCTGTCTTGTTGCCGTCACGTTACACGCATGAAATGAGCATGGAAGATGGCATCGCGCTCACAAAAAATTTAGGCGTGTCCTACGATATTATTTCTATTGAACCAAGCTTCAATAGTTTTTTGGAAAGTCTGGCGCCGCTGTTTGGCGACAAGCAACCTGATCTCACTGAAGAAAATATTCAATCACGTTGTCGCGGTGTTCTCTTGATGGCTCTTTCAAATAAAACAGGAAACATCGTCTTAATCACCGGAAATCACAGTGAAATGGCTGTTGGTTATACGACATTGTATGGTGATATGGCAGGTGGTTTTGCCGTATTGAAAGATGTACCAAAAACATTAGTGTATCGTTTGGCTCATCTTCGCAATCAATTGAATCCAGTTATTCCACTGCGCACGATCGATCGCCCACCCACCGCAGAATTAGCACCAAATCAAAAAGATGAAGATAGTTTGCCGCCCTATCCCGTCTTAGACAAAATTATTGAACTTTACATCAATCAGGAACAAAGTATCGAAAATATTATCGAACAAGGTTTTGATCGTGACGTCGTGAACAAAGTCGTCAATTTGATTAAGAAAAGTGAATACAAACGACGCCAGGCTCCTGTTGGTGTGCGCATCAATCATAAAGCGTTTGGTCGTGATCGTCGTTATCCTATTACATCTGGTTTTAAAGGTTAGTTTAAATATGCATTGGTTATTGGTTGGTATTTTATTAGGAATGGGCGCTGCTATTCCAATTGGTCCGGTTAATCTAGAAATGATTCGTCGAAATTTACGTTTTGGCACACCGTATGGCATCGTTACAGGACTTGGTGCATGTAGTGCAGATATTACTTATCTTGCGCTGTTGTGTTTAGGCGCATTAGTTTTATTACAGTATCCTGATGTGTTACGAATTTTTGGATTAGTGGGTTCACTTGTTTTAGCCTGGTTTGCAATTGGTGCATTTCGCGCAAAACCCATTAACGAAACACCCGATAAAAATTCATTACCTTCGCTCTTTCGTTATGGCATCGAAGGTTATGCAATTACCATGATAAATCCCTATACCATTTTGTTTTGGGCTTCTGTTAGCTCGCAAATTTCGTTGAATGGACTCACGAACACCAATGGGGTCGTACTAGCTGGCACAGGTGTCGTGATTGGGACAGTGAGCTGGGTTCTATTTTTAAATGGCTTGATTCATGTGACTCGACATAAACTAACGCCGACTGCAATTAAATGGTTGAATTATTCAGGCGGGGTAATTTTAATGGGATTTGCAGTTTCAGGCATATTGAAAGTTTTTCTTAATTAGTACAATAAGGATAATGTTTGTATGAGATTAAAAATTGTTTTGTTTTCTTTACTGACCACCTTAGCTCCGCAAATTTCTCAGGCCATCTCGGTGAGTGATCTTTCAGATGCTATTTCAAGCAACTTTTCCAATGCGACGCCTGCAAAAACGGTTGCCCAGCCTGCAAAAAACTCACGTATCGCTGAAAAAGCTCCAACAAATAAAGTTTCACAACCTGTTTCACAAACTGAAAACCATTTTCCTAATCCGGCATTATTTATCGAAGATGCTGCGATGACTGCCTATATTCACTCCCAGCTATTACTTAAAAGAAATATTCCCAACGTGAGTGTCTCTACCGACAATGCGGTTGTTTCACTCAGCGGCACAGTGGATACAGAAGAACAGGCGAATACGATTGTTAAAATTGCATCTTCTGTCAAAGGTGTCAGATCTGTTAATACGGATCAGCTAGTTGTACGTGAAAAAGCGTAATCTGGAGAAAAAAAATGGATGCACGAAATAAATCTTCGCAATCATGGTTGCAAAATCTTTTTTCACGAGTAAAAAATGTTTATGTTGAAACTGCGAGAGATGTATTAGGCGATATCTGGGATGCAAGTTCGAATGATGGCTTGGGTTTAACAGGCCAATTTAAGTTAGGCGAATATAAAAAAGTGGGTGTATATGCCCATGAGAATCGCGATCAAAAAGATATCGAAAAAAAGATGACTGAAGTTACCAAAATTCCCACCTATTTTCGATTTTTACATAAACAAATTCCGGAATTCAGTCATCCCTCACAGGTTAAAGCATTAATTTTTGATAATCCTGATGCAATCCAAAATAATGATGTGAGCGGTATTTTTAACAAGCTATTTGGCGATCATACTATTTTTGAGAAAGAAGCAAAAACTGAACCCTGGAAAAAACTAAGTAATGAATTTCATCAACATTTTTTTGTCGATCCTAGAGTAAAAAGAATATTACCTGATATCTTTGATATAGCGATGAAATATCAAAAAGAAGCTGAGAAGGGAATTACTAATTTAGCAAATTTTTCTGCACGATTTGCAATGGAAACGATGGGCGCCACACAGTTGGGTCTCGTAAATTTTCCTGATGACTATATGAATGATTTTACAGCGACGATAGATGAAGTTGCTAAGAAAATTGCGAACCCGAAAAACAGTACGCCATGGCCTCTCAATACATTAGTTGAATTCATTGACAAATATGCATTCGGACAAAAAACATTAGAAGAAGCCATGGCGCCTGGTTATGCGGGTCTTGCAGGACTAATTAAATTGAACCAAGAAAATATTCTAAACACACCAAATTGGATCAGAGATATTTCACTCCGGAAAGCCTGGGACCCCAACAACACGAAAACACAAGATGAATGGGATGAAGCATTAGCAAGCCGAGGTGAACAATTCGTAGCGCTTCTTTATTCTCCTGCTGTACTAAAAAATGCAGCGCTTTCACTCGTGGTCGGTCACGAGACAACTGCACAGACGCTACAATTTGCGTTAACTTTTCTCGCCGATCCAAAACATAAACCGGTTGTGGATGCGATGCGTGAGGAAATTCAAAATTATTTAATTGCAAACAATAAAGAGCTCGATGCTTTAACTAAAGAAGATTTAGATAAATTAATTTTTGTAAAAGCAGTGTTCTATGAAAGCTTACGCTTGCGTCCGCCGTTAGCTAGAATGAAAGGCGGCGTAAAGCGAGATGTAACAGTGGGAGACGTTACTTTACGTAAGGGCGACATTTATTTTATATCTACAGTCAATGTTCATTTGAATGAAGAAGTCTACAAAGATCCTTTGGTATTTAATCCGTGGCGATTTTTAGAAAAAGACAGCGAAGGAAAATTTACATTCAAAGAACCTGCTGCTCATCAATTTTTCCCATTTGGTTTTCAGGAAAGAAAATGTCCCGGCAGAAAATTTTCAAGAATGGAAATCATGTCGTTACTAGGAATCATGTTGATGAAGAATCGTTATCTAATAGAGGATCCACATTGTTATCAAACGCAGCAAGGTTTTAATTTGCATACACATCTTAAATTAACTGTAAAAGCGCTGCCGCTTGATGAACCAAAACCTGCGGCTAGACCTGGTTAGATCCATTGTCATCCTGAGAGCGCTTTTCTCGAAGGATCTCCGCATTATAACAGGGAGGTCCTTCACTTCGTTCAGGATGACACAGGATGAATAATTACGCTTTTGCCGCTGCTTTCACATAACTTGAATTAGGATAATTGTATTGCAAGACTTGCATTGTCTCACTTTCATTCTGCTTCAGATTCAATGCACGATATGATTTCGCCATAATAACCAGCGCTTCTGGCACGGCAGGAGCACCCTGATATTTTTGGACAACAATATTGGCACGATCAGCTGCCGCCACATAAGCTTCTCGGCTATAGTAATACTGTGCTATTTCCAATTCGTGATTTGCTAAAATATTTCTTAAATAAATCATGTATTGATGTGCAGAAGGCGCATAATAACTATTCGGATAGGTGTGAGTCACTTCTGCAAAATCAGCAAACGACTTTTTGATTTGCGCCAAATCACGTGTGGCAAGATCAACAGCAAAAATCCGCTCGAAAACCCCTAGATTTTGATAATAATTAGATAAGCCACGCATATAATACGCATAATCTGCATGCGGATTGGTTGGATGCGCATGAATAAAACGATCAGCTGCTGATTCAGCAGATGCGTAATCGCTAGTCATGTAATAAGCATAGATAATATGGAGTTGGGCTATTTCCGTGTTATGTTCATAAGGATATTGAACATCCAATGCTTCAAAACGCTTGACTGCTTCTGAATAATTTTTACCGCGGAGTTCCGCTTCACCCTTTTGAAAAATTTGTTCTGCAGTTTCACCCTTGTAAGCATCAGCAGGATCTATGTTCGACGCACAAGACGCTAACAACAATGAGCACGATATTCCAGTCGCCATAAGCAATGATTTTGTTACAAATTTCATAATATAAAGACCAACCTCGAAATTTTTTAAACAATGTGGCGTGCATTGTAAACGAAATTTTGTCATCATTCACGCTATAAAATACGAGTACTCATGCCATGACAGAAAAAATAAATCTTACCCTAACCATTCCCGATAATTTGGGCGGCACAAGACTTGATCAAGCTTTAGCGAAGCTATTGCCTGATTTTTCACGTACGCAAATTCAGGAATGGATAAAAAACGCGCTTATCACAGTTGATAATAAACACCTTAAAGCAAAAGATCTTGTGCTTGGCGGAGAAGAAATCATTATTAATGCGGCACGTAAAGTGCAGCCAACCTGGGAAGCACAACCGATTGAGCTCGCGGTGGTTTATGAGGATGACGCATTGCTCGTCATCAATAAACCCGTTGGCATGGTCGTCCACCCTGCTGCTGGCAACCTTGACAATACCTTGCTGAATGCTCTCTTGCATCATGTTCCTGACTTATTGAATCTGCCGCGTGCTGGGATTATCCATCGCTTAGATAAAGACACCTCAGGCTTGCTCGTGATTGCGAAAACACATGCGGCTCTCATGGATTTATCCAAACAAATGAAAGCTCGATCTATTTCGCGTATTTATCAAGCCGTTGTGAATGGGACTTTATTAAGCGGCGGCACAGTGGATGAACCGATTGGCCGACATCCTATCCAACGTAAACGTATGACTGTCATTGAGACGGGTAAACCTGCCGTGACACATTATCGGGTGGTAGAAAAATATCGTGACCATACTCGAATAAAAGTTCAACTGGAAACCGGACGCACGCATCAAATACGCGTACATATGACGCATATAAGACATCCCTTACTCGGCGATCAAATCTATGGCGGCCGCTTACAGCTACCACGTGGTGCATCGCCCGAATTGATTGAGCAATTGCGTAAATTCAAACGCCAAGCCTTACACGCATCAGAACTGGGCTTGATTCATCCCGTCACCAAGAAAGAAATGAGCTGGCAAGCGCCATTGCCCGATGATATGCAAAACTTAATTAAAGTGTTGCGCTCAGATGCAAAATTATCTCTTGATGAGGATTTTAAATGAGCCATGTGATTAAACCAAATTGGTCCGCTCCGCCGCATATTAAAGCTTATTCAACTTTACGATCAGGCGGGGTTAGTCATGCGCCTTACCATACTTTTAATTTAGCACATCATGTAGGGGATGAAAGGGAAGCTGTTCAACAAAATCGTGAGCTTTTAAAAAAAACGCTTGGATTGCCGGCAGATCCTATTTGGATGGAACAAACGCATAGTACGATCGCCCTACCTGCGATACCCGAAAATTACGGTAAAAATGCAGATGCCGCATTCACTCAGGAAGTGAATCGTATTTGCGTTATTATGACAGCAGATTGCTTACCAATTTTACTTTGTGATCGCGAAGGAACAACCGTTGCAGCAATTCATGCCGGTTGGCGTGGACTCGCCAATGGTGTGATTGAAAGTACACTAGCCGCAATGAATTTTCCAAATCAAAATTTACTGGCTTGGCTGGGTCCTGCGATTGGACCTAGCGTATTTGAAGTAGGCGAAGAAGTTCGGCAGCTTTTTATTGACGCACACAAAGACGCTATGCATTTCTTCAAACCCTCTCCCAACCAACGTTGGTTAGCGGATATTTATGGCTTGGCACGATTGCGTTTGCAGCAGCAAGGCGTGATTGATATTTCGGGTGGAGAATATTGTACTTACTCCGATAAAGAATCATTTTTTTCTTATCGACGAGATGGCAACAAAACTGGTCGAATGGCCAGTTTGATTTATATCGACGTTGATTAATGTGTGATATATACTGCTAAAGATGTTTTTTTTCAGAGGAATCAGAGATGAACAATATAATTCGTAAAGCACTCTTCCTTCTGCTTATGCTTAGCTGTTTGGTTGGTAGTACTGCAAGTTTCGCCGGCATCGCAGCAAGCCCCAGCCTCGCACCGATGCTTCAGAAAATTTTACCATCGGTTGTAAACATCCGCGCACAAATTAAAATCACCGACTTAAACACTTTAAATCGAATTCAAAAACAACAACAAGCCGACCAAAATGCGCCTGTCCCAGATAAATACCTATCCGTTGGATCAGGCGTTATTGTGAATGCGGAAAAAGGTTACATTTTAACGAATGCACATGTTGTGGAAGACGCGGAAAGAGTCGTTGTTACACTGAGCGATGGTCATCACTACACTGCAAAAACCATAGGTTTAGATAAACCATCTGATATTGCCTTATTGCAAATACAGGCAAAAAACCTCTCTGCGATTACTCTCGCTGACTCGGCTAACCTAAAAGTTGGTGATATCGTTGCTGCAATTGGCAACCCATTTGGTTTAAGTCAAAGTGTCACATCAGGCATCATCAGCGCACTTGGACGTAGCACATTAGGGATTGAAAATTACGAGAATTTTATTCAGATCGATGCATCTATTAATCCTGGTAATTCAGGTGGCGCATTGGTTAACACAGATGGTCAATTAATTGGTATCAACACCGCCATTCTTGCTCCAGATCGCGGCAGTATTGGAATTGGTTTTGCAATTCCATCGAATATGGCAAAAAGTGTGATGCAGCAATTAATTGAATATGGCAATGTTCGCCGTGGAACGCTTGGGATTGGCGCTCAAGATATTTCACCCGACCTTGCTACCGCATTTAATTTAAGTGCATCAAAAGGGGCTGTCGTCACGCAAGTGTTGCCTAATTCCCCCGCAGAAAAAGCCGGTTTACAAATTGGCGACATCATCACATCCGTCAATAATGCTGATATTAAAAATGCAAATGATGTTGTAAATGAAGTTGGCTTTATCCGGGTTGATTCAAATGCCAATATTTCAGTTCTTCGAAACAATAAAAAAGTAAATTTAACCGCTACCCTGACTGATCCGAAAAAACGTGAAGAAGCCAATGCAGCTTTGGATCCATTCTTGTACGGTGTTAGCTTAAAAGATTTCACCTTGCTAAGTCCAATTCACGGCAACATAAAAGGTGTGCTCGTGGTAACCGTTCAAGAGGATACCAATGCTTGGCAGTCTGATTTACGTCCAGGTGATGTGATCACTACCGCTAATCAACAAAAGATTACCTCTATTGATGAGCTGAAAAAAATGGCGGCTAGCGCTAAAGATACTCTGTTACTAAACGTATTAAGAGGTCCTGGCGCAATATTTTTAGTGATTAGCAAGCAATCTTAGACCAGACAAAAGTGTCGTGTCATCCTGAACGGTTTTTTTGTCATCCTGAACGAAGTGAAGGATCTCCCAATAGAGATCTTTCACTTCAACAGCCCACCCCCGCACAAATTTTTGCCCACCGATCTAGACAAAAAAAGTTAAGTATTGAAGCAAAAATTTGTGCGGGGGTGGGTTGTTGAATGTTAGTCCGATTCACCGGACAGTAATGCACGTCGCTCAGGATGACAAAGCAGTAAAAAATACCCCTCACTCAAATTCACATCTTTATCATGAACAAACCGATGATAATTCGGATCATAAGGAAATGTAATACACCTGATTTTGCCTCTATTATAAAAAACAAAATCATGCAATTTATGTGATATTTCTGAAGCGGGATAGACGTCGCCTGCCCACGCATCCACTACAACCGCTGATTTACCCCAGGTTGTAAAATCATTAAGGTTGCCTCCAGAAAATCTACCAATGACGACAAAAACATGGTCACCATTTTCAATACCAATAATTTCTACATAGGCTTTGATTTTCATTTTAAGTAAACGATCTAGCACCAAACAACTATGCTCATAACAATTACCGCGACCATGTTTGGTGACAACGCGTACAATATTTTTTAAATTATTAACCATGACATCGTCTGCGCTTTGCGTCAGTGCAGTGCGTCCAATCAACTTTTCATATTCATCACGAACGGCCTGGCATTCTGCTTTAATTTCAGCAAATTGTTTATCTGATAATAGATTTATCGATGGATGTGTCCAGGATGCTTTAATATTTTTTCTAACGTCATTTGCTGCAATGCAACCATATAATAAATGATTAGCTAACAAAGCATTATCTGAAATCAAATCCCAATATGTTTTTTTAATTTCTTCAATATCGAGAGGAATATTCAACGGTTTAAATTGTTTATCCAGTGATAATTCTTCCAATCCTCGTCGGATTATTTCGCCATCGCCACTATTATTTTTATCAACTAATTGCAACGGTAAAAGGCCATCATCGTTAAGTTTTTTTGCGGCAGATTGCGCTGCATCCCCTAATGCTTTTATAAGGCGATGATATGTTTCAGCTTCACCAAATTCTGCAACAAAATGCAAAGAAATAGAACCCGCTAAGCTGCTTTCGCCAGCAGGCTGTTGATCTAAACTCATTAACGCCTCGTTTTTTTATTTTTATAATATTTTTTTAATTCCAGCAGCTGAAATAATTGATTCCAACTGCTGAGGAACATTCAAAAACGTGATTACTTTATTTTTATTTTTTGCGTACTTAATCCATTCAATAATAAGAGCAACACCCGCACTATTGGAAGAATGAATATTACTTAAATCAAAATCTAACGTGCTCAACGAAGAAAATAATGACAAACTCTCTCGCCATAATTCTACGACGGTTGAAAAATTCAAGTCGCCCGAAACAATCAGGCGACCATTTTGCTGTACGATGCTAGTCACTATGACCGCCCCGTATTATGATTTCTCAGCACAGCAATTAAACTTGCCATATCGCCTTTGGATAATTGATCAGAAAACTGTGAACGGAAACTTTCTAACATGCTAACGCCTTCCACTGTCATATCATAAAGTCTCCAGCCACCGCCGGTGGACACAAGACTATACATCACAGAAATAGACGGACCATCGTTACGAACAATTTGGCTATTCACTTGCACAGTGGATCTACCTTGATAGCCGCCGCGTACTGGGAAAAATTTCACAGTCTGGTCTTTGTATTCTGCCAATGCAGAAGCATAGGTTCTCACCAATAAAGTAGTAAACTCTCGTTTAAATTGTTGGCGTTGACCTTGCGTTGCACTATTCCATGTTTGTGGCGGTAGCACGCGTTTGGACATTTCATCCAAATCCGCATGTGGAACAATAATTCGTGTTGCTAATGAATAAACGAGAGAGGGATTTTCTCGTAATGTGGTTTTATTTTTTTTCAAACTTGCAATCATTTGATCTGCAACCGATTGTAACATCTGAACAGGATCACCTGCGGCCTCTGAAATGGCAGGAAGTAAAAATAACGTCATACAACCTGCTACAAATAACGCCATCATTGACAGAAAATATTTTTTCATTTTTTAGCTCCGTTTGCATTAGTCGAGGAATCAGTCGAAGAATTAGTCGTTGAAGTCGATGAGTTTGAATTGTTATTACCAATCTTAAATAAAAATTGTCCGATTAGTTTTTCCAAAATCATAGCGGAATGGGTTTCGTGAATCTGACTATCATTTTTCAAAAAAGTGGGACTATACATCGGTGAAATTTCAACATAATTATCACCCAACAGTCCTGCAGTTAAAATCGCTGCTGAAGAATCATCTGGGATGTCATGCACATTTGAGTTGATGTGCAATGTCACTATCGCTTTATAAGTTGTGGGATCTAACTGAATTTGCGAAACTTCGCCAATCGCGACACCACTCATCTTCACAGCCGCTCGAACTTTAAGTTGCCCAATATCATCAAAGTTCGCTGTTACCTTGTATCCTTCAGTCGTGAAAAAACTGGTTAAGCCACTTACCTTAAATGCCAACGCCAACAAAGCTGCGATCGCTGCTAATAAAAATAAACCAACAAATGTCTCAACCATACGCTGAGATAACATCACCAACCCCCTATCATCATCGCGGTTAATACAAAATCTAAACCGAGAATTGCTAAAGACGAATAAACAACTGTGCGAGTCGTTGCACTCGCGATACCAGCCGATGTCGGTTTTGCAAAATAACCTTGATATACCGATATCCAGGATACTACAAAACCAAATACCACACTTTTATAAATTCCATTTAAAACATCCGCATGAAATTCAACTGAAGATTGCATGTTAGACCAAAATGCACCTGCATCCAAACCTAACCATTTTACTCCCACTAAATAAGCACCATAAATTGCTGTGATATTAAAAATCATCGTTAATAATGGCATGGAAATAAAACCGCCCCATAAACGCGGCGAAATAACTCGTTCTACTGGATCAACTGCCATCATTTCCATGCTGGACAATTGTTCGGTTGCTTTCATCAAACCAATTTCAGCCGTTATAGCTGAACCCGCGCGACCTGCAAATAATAATGCAGTAACAACTGGACCCAACTCACGCGCAACACTCAAAGCAACCAAAGGTCCAAGTTCCGCTGATGCACCGAATTTTGCAAGCGTATGATAACCTTGTAGCGCGACAACCATCCCAATAAATAAACTGGAAACAATAATAATGACAAGGGACAACACGCCTTCTGCATAAATCTGTTGAAGAACAAGAGGAAATCCTTTTCGCATATTAGGAATACGAAAAAACACATGATAAAGCAGCAAACCCGCCTTACCATAGTCACGGACTATATCAATGCCTAAACGCCCTAACAGAGCTACTTGATTGAACATTACTAAGTTTTCTCCAACAAGTCCTGCGAAAATGGAGCCGCAGGATAATGAAATGGCACAGGACCATCTGGCAAGCCATGGATAAATTGTTGCAGCTGATCCGAATGATCACGCGCAATAGAATCTGGAGTCCCTTGACCGATAATTTTTCCATTCGAAATCACATACGCATAATCGGCGATACTCAATGTTTCCTGCACATCATGCGAAACGATAATGCTCGTTAAACCGAGCGCATCATTCAACGTGCGAATGAGTTTAACCAATACGCCCATTGAGATAGGATCCTGACCGGACAAAGGTTCATCATACATAATTAAATTAGGATCCAGCGCAATTGCACGCGCCAATGCAACTCGACGTGCCATACCACCGGATAATTCGTTTGGCATTAAATCCCGGGCACCACGCAATCCCACCATGTCTAACTTAATTAAAACCAGCGTTCGAATCATGTCATCCGATAATTTGGTATGTTCGCGTAAGGGGAAAGCCACATTCTCAAAGACATTAAGATGCGTGAATAAACCACCGCTTTGAAAAAGCATGCCCATTTTTTTACGCAGTTTATATAATTCAGAAAGTGATAGCTGATGGATGTTTTGGCCTGCCACAGAAATCTTGCCTTGATCAGGTCTCAGTTGCCCCCCAATCAAACGCAGCAAGGTCGTTTTGCCCGTTCCGCTAGGACCCATAATGGCAACCACTTTGCCACGCGGAATCACAATATCAACGCCAGCAAATATGGGACGCCCATTGCGTTGAAAATGCAAATTTGAAATTTCGACCAAATTATCCATTTATCGCGCTCGTTATTTTTTACAATTCGGGCAATCTGCCGAAGCATCTGCTTGAATCGGCGCAAGCGGCACAATAATCCAAAATATCACATAAACAAGTACTAGGGTACCCAAGCTCAACAAAGCAAGCAAAACAAAAATCAGTCTTATCCAGGTTGGATCCAGATTGAAGTAATCTGCCAAACCGCCACAAACACCTGCAATCATACGCTGGTTGCGAGAACGGTATAGACGTTTAGCTTTATCCATGAAAATCATCCTAATTGCTGCTATAATGGCCGGCTATAATAATACTTCTAACCTATTGAAAACAATTTATAAGTAAATTTTTTTTCTTTAATGGGTCAACTCAGGGTAAAATAGCCAAAATCATTTAGGGCATCGTTATGCAAGATATTGAAAAAATATGTGAATTAGGCAGAGCTGTCATCGAAACTGAAGCTGCGACTATTAGTGCTTTGTCTGCCCGTATCGGCGCTGACTTTGCTAAAGCATGCCACTTACTACTGGCTTGTACAGGTCGAATCATCGTGATGGGCATGGGTAAATCAGGTCATATTGGCAAAAAAATCGCGGCCACCTTCGCAAGTACCGGCAGTCCTGCGTTTTTTATTCACCCTGGTGAAGCCAAACATGGTGATTTTGGCATGATCACAGCAAAAGATGTTTTGCTCGTTATCTCAAACTCTGGGGAAACCGACGAAATTCTGGCGATTTTACCTTTCATTAAACGACTTAATTTACCTTTCATTACACTCACCGGTAACACACTTTCAACCTTAGCCAAAGCAGCTACCATCAATATTGATGCCAGCGTTGAAAAAGAAGCTTGTCCCTTAGGTCTCGCACCAACCTCCAGCACAACTGCCGCATTGGTAATGGGTGATGCATTAGCCATTTCCTTATTAGAACGACGCGGCTTTACTGCAGAAGATTTCGCTTTATCACATCCTGGTGGCACATTGGGTCGTCGCTTGTTATTACGTGTGGATGAAATCATGCATACGGGCAACGCCATCCCTAGCGTTAATTTAGACGCTATGCTAAAAACTGCGCTGGTGGAAATGACCCATAAAAAATTAGGTATGACGACGGTACTTAATGAGCAAGGTGAATTAGCCGGAATATTTACCGACGGCGATGTACGCCGTGCGTTTGATAGTAATGCGGATGTACACAAAACTGTGATTCATCACATCATGTCCAAAAATCCTAAAGTTATCCGTCCCGGCACCCTCGCGGCTGAGGCGTTACACATCATGGAAACTTATAAAATAACCGCATTGATCGTTACTGATGAACAGAAAAAACCAATTGGCATCGTACATCTCCATGACATTTTGCGTGCTGGAGTTATGTAATGAAAACACTTAATGAAAAAGCAAAAAAAATTCGTCTACTCATTTCCGATGTTGATGGTGTTTTAACAACTGGCGCATTGTTTTACGGTGCAAACGGTGCAGAACTAAAAGATTTTCATGTGCAAGATGGCATGGGAATTAAATTGCTGCAGCAATCCGGCGTCAACTTTGCCATTATTACTGCAAAACAATCGGATGCTGTCGCTCAGCGTATGCGGGATTTAAAAGTGGAACATGTTTATCAAGGTCAATCTGATAAAGTTCTCGCTTACGAAGAATTAAAACAAAAATTAAATTTAACCGACGAAGAAATCGCTTATATCGGCGATGATTTACCCGATTTACCTTTATTACGTCGCGTTGGTTTCGCGGTCACTGTTCCAAATGCACCGCGAATTATTCAAGATCATGTTATTTGGACGACAAAATTGGAAGGCGGCAAAGGTGCCATGCGTGAATTATGTGAATTCATTTTAGAAGCACAAGGAACTTATCAAACCGTTATTGATTCCTATTTGCAAAGGTAATTATGGGCTTTATTTCCCTTAAAAATTCGACTTTCAGTTTGTTGCTCATCATTGCGATAGCATTAAGCGCATGGTCAATTATGCTGTCAAAGCAATCGTTGTTATCTACAACGGAAGAGGATTCCTCTCAGCCCGATGCTTATATGGAAAATATTGTCGCAACTATCATGAATAAACAAGGCAACCCTTCTTTAAAAATCGAAGCGCCTAAAATGGTACATTATGTAGAAAATGATACGACCACGATTACCCATCCTCGTGTCACCGTTTATCGACAATCACCACAACCCTGGTACATCAACTCAGAGAGTGCTCAAGCATTAAATGGGCTCGAACAAGTCATCTTTACAAAAAATGTCGTGATCTATCACCCAGCTGATGCGGAAAATCCACTGACCAGCATGAAAACCGATTCACTGACCGTCTTTCCAGATAAACAACAAGCACAAACTGCTAACGCCGTTGTCATCAATCAACCCGACACTGAAGTGCATGCGGTCGGTATGCTGGCAGATTTAAATGATGGCACCATTAAATTGCTTTCAAAAGCTAAGGGTGATTATGTCCCGAATTCGTAGTATTTTATTACTACTTATTGTTTTCCCAATGTTAGCTTTAGCCTTGCCTGAGGATAACGTGCAAACGATGCATATCATTTCTGACTCATCTACATTTAATTATAAAACCGGCTCGAATATTTATGAAGGTAATGTGAAAATCGATCAAGGATCCACTCATCTGATCGCTGATCGTGTTACAACTGCCAATGATGATAAGCATAAAATGAAAGAAGCGATTGCCTTCGGACTCAATAACAAATTAGCTGAATATACAACACTGCCTAAACCTGGCGATCCTATTTTACATGCTAAAGCAAAAACTATTAAATTTTATCCGCCCACTTCACTTGTTGTTCTAGAAGGAAATGTCATTGTGACGCAAGGAAAAAATACTTTTGAAGGTCCTATTATTATTTATAATATGAAAGACCAAATCGTAACGGCCCCTGCTTCTAAAACGGGACGCGCAACTGTTGTCATCGAACCAAGTCAATTTCAATCATGAAAAATACTTTACCTGTAGAAAACATTAGTAAGAAATATAAAACTCGCCAAGCTGTGAAAGATGTTTCATTGGATGTCAGACGCGGCGAAGTAGTCGGTTTACTGGGGCCGAATGGTGCTGGTAAAACAACGTCATTTTATATGATCGTCGGTTTGATTCGTTGCGATCAGGGACATATTTTTTTAGAAGACCAAGATATCACAACGATGCCTGTGCATTTGCGGGCGCGTTTAGGCATTAGTTATTTACCACAGGAAGCTTCTATTTTCCGTAAATTAAGCGCTGCCGATAACATCATGGCAATACTTGAATTACGTAATGATTTAACCGCAGCAGAACGCAAAGAAAAATTAAATCATCTCCTGGAAGAATTTCATATTACGCATATACGCAATACGTTAGGCATCAGCTTATCAGGCGGCGAGCGACGCCGCGTGGAAATTGCACGCGCGCTCGCAACCGAACCCAAGTTTATTTTGCTAGACGAACCTTTCGCAGGGATTGATCCGATTTCAGTTGTCGATGTGAAGCGTATCATCACGCATTTACGCACACGTAATATTGGTGTACTCATTACAGATCATAACGTACGTGAAACATTAGATATTTGCGAACGTGCATACATTGTCAATCAAGGCGAAGTGTTACACCAAGGTACACCCCAAGATATTTTACATAACAAACAAGTTCGAGCAGTTTATCTCGGCGAAGATTTTAATTTATAAGAAGAAGAGCATGCTAAACGAAAAAGTCACGATTATTAATAATTTAGGTTTACACACAAGAGCAGCTGCCAAATTAGTTGCGCTTGCCGCAAAATTTGAAAGCAAAATCGAAATTCAAAAACATGATCAAGTAGCGAATTGCAAAAGCATCATGGCCATTATTGTTTTGGGTGTGACGAAAGGCACAATCCTTGATTTAATGATTTCTGGTGCTGATGAATTGGAAGCACGTGATGCAATAATCGAATTGATTAATAACCGCTTTGGTGAAGCCGCTTAAATTTTTACATCCTGAATCGAATGTGTTATATTTGCGCATATTTTATAAAAATTATTTAAAAATACAAACCGAGGCTCAACATGCAATCTATTTCAAAAAGATTTTTTCTTTTATTTTTCATGAGTTTTCTTTTTCTTTTATCCGTCAATAATGCTTCTGCAGATATGACCAATGCCCAGCGTACAACGCTAGAGAATGCTTTAAGCGCAGCACAAAAAGCAGCGACCCCAGGTCCTACCAAGATTGCCTTATTGGATAAAGCAACTTTAAATTTACCTAAAGAATATATGTTTGTACCACGCAAAGAAGCTGCCGCCCTACTCGAAGCCACCGGCAATAAAACCAGTTCAGATTTCTTTGGTGTCATCCTGCCAAATTCAATGGAGTGGATGCTTACCATTGATTATCTCGACTCAGGTTACGTGACAGACTCCGATGCTAAAAAATGGAATGCCAATGATCTACTCGAAAGCCTTAAAAAAGGCACTACTGCCGCAAACGAAGATAGAAAAAAGCAAGGCTTCCCTACATTGGAAATAAAAGATTGGATACAAAAGCCAACTTATGATTCTAAAACCCATAAATTAATTTGGGCTTTAGAAGGATTAGATAGTAACTCAAGCAATTTTGTTAACTATAATACATATGCATTAGGCCGCACGGGTTATTTTGAGCTTAACCTACTGACCTCGTCAGAAGAAGTTGAAAAAAACAAAGTTGAAGCGAACCAAGTATTATCTTCCATCAACTTCAGTCAAGGTCAGCGTTACGAAGATTATGTAAAAGGCAAAGATCATTTAGCCGCTTATGGACTTGCAGCGTTAGTCACCGGTATAGCTGCAAAAAAACTCGGTTTACTTGCACTTGCTGGCGTCTTTTTTATAAAAATCTGGAAAATGGTCGTCATCGCATTTGCTGTTTTCTTCGGATCAATCAAAAAACTTTTCAAACGTAAAGCATAAATAATATGGGCTCGTTGATTGGTTTATTTTTCAAATTATTTGCGCTAGCCAAGTTTAGTAAGTTTTTATTCTCACTAGGCAGTATCGCAATAGCAATGAGTACCTATGCTTTGCTTTACGGCTGGCAATTTGCAGCAGGATTTATTGGCCTCATTTTTTGTCATGAAATGGGGCATTATCTAGCGGCAAAACAAAAAAATTTAAATGTTGGATTACCGATTTTTATTCCTTTCGTCGGCGCCTGGATTAATTTAAAAGAAGCGCCGATGAATGTGGAAGTGGAAGCATATGTTGCGTATGCAGGTCCACTGATTGGGACATTTTCTGCATTTGCTTGTTACTATCTGTGGAATTACACTGGGAATAATTTATTTTTCGCACTGGCTCAAGCAGGTTTTCTCATTAATTTATTTAATTTAATTCCAATCAGCCCACTCGATGGTGGACGCATTACTGCAATTATTTCGCCTCGTATTTGGTTTTTAGGTGTACCGTTGTTAGTTGCTTTATGGATTTATCATCCCAATCCCGTTTTGTTGCTCACTGCTATTCTTGCAATACCACAGTTAAAAAAAGCCTGGTATTTTGATAAAGAATCACCTGAAAATAAAAAATATTACGATGTGAAAGCAACGACACGCTTTGAATATGCGGTTCTATATTTGGGATTAGCTATTGTGTTAGCGTTGATGATTGAATATCAATAAACAAATTCGCAAGTCAGCTCACCCTACCCTACGTCCCCCCGGGGGGGGGATGGGGGGCGGGCACGGCATAAATAAGATTGATTGAAGAGAAAAAAGACAGCAAAACAAGCGAGGGGTGTGGTATAG
>CAZAXX010000018.1:0-36160 GCA_964489265.1 uncultured Coxiellaceae bacterium | reverse complement strand
TATTGATGATAGCGCTCGCCCGTTAATTTACGATTAATCATTTCAAGACAACCAATTTCAATAATACGGTGACCTTCCTCCGTACTTAAACCAGTTGTTTCAGTATCTAAAATAATTTGGCGCATAATTTATTTCTCAAGTAATTCATCAATACCTAAATTCGCCAGCGAATCGACGAGCTCATTTTCAACATGCCCATTATGTGCCTTGACCCAATGCCAGGTAATTTTATGTTTGCTGGCTAGTTTATCTAACAGAGCCCATAAATCCGCATTTTTTACGGGTTTATTGTCTGATTTCTTCCAATTACGTTTTTTCCAGGCAATCATCCATTCGGTGATTCCTTTTTGCAAATACTGTGAATCAGTATGCAAATCAACTTTACATGCTTCCCGCAAGTGACCAAGCGCTTTAATGGCAGCTGTTAATTCCATGCGATTATTAGTTGTATCCAATTCACCACCGTGGATTTTTTTTTCCTGATCATGATAACGCAATAACGCACCCCATCCACCTGGACCGGGATTACCACGACATGCACCATCAGTGTAGATAACCACATGTTTCATAAATCAATTCATTCCTCGTTGTTTTTAAAACTTAAAATTCCGCATCGATGCGCCCGGCATCGTGACACGAATATGATTTAACGGTTGTTGCCAACTCAATCTGATTGGCGTGAGAGGCACGACTTTTGCTTTGGCAATCAAAAGATACACGCCGCCCAAAGGCCAATAACATTTTTTTCCAACCCACTCAAGAAAGCGTAGTTTACGATATATTCCATGATGCGTAAGCGGCGGTCTGAATAATAAAGTATTATGTTTAACTAATTCAAAATCCGCCAAGCCTAACCATTTTTTAATATTTCCCGCTTTAATAAAACGGGATGACCACGGCACTTCTTTCTTTTTCGAAAAAATCCTTTTTAAACCCCACATGCTAAAGGGATTAAAGCCCAGGATGATTAAATGCCCTTCTGGCTTAACAATTCGACATGCTTCTGCAAGCAATTGACGAGGATTTGGCAGATATTCCAGTGTATGTGGCAATAGCACAAGATCAACACTGCCAGAGGCAATCGGCAATTCCGTAAATTCACTTTCGATGGTTTTAATGTGCCTGGTTTTACTAATCAATGACGTAAGTACAACTTGATGCGCAGTAACACTAGCTTTCAGTAATTCGTGTTGATGAGGCACACCAATTAATAAACCCTGCTTGCCAAAAAAAGTTGTTAAACAATCGAGCAAAACTTTTTTTTCGGCCAGAAGCACACTCTGCCCGAGAAATTGCGTCAGCCAAAGATCCCACTGTTGTAAAGTACGATACGATTTGACCAAACCATTCCCTTCCTTGTGTAAAAAAGCTTATTTAATATACCTTGACCCGAGTCCCATGCAAAGTTTAAATTTAACGCTTATAGAAATATGTGGATAGTCAGGAATGATGAAAGAGCTTTGGTACAAAATTATAATAAACACATGGATAGCCCTTTGCTGTTTAGCAATAAACAGCCCATCTTTCGCATACCCAAGCGCTGAAGGCATCCAAATTTACCAAAATATGCATCTATCCCCAGAGCGCAAACAAAATCTCGCGGAAGATATTACTCGTTATTACAATGCAGATAATTTATGGGATGCACTGCGCCACGATTTTATTCTCCCGCACTATGAAGATAATCCCGTCGTCCAGGAAAAAATAGAATGGTTTCTGAATCACCAGGATTATTTAATTCATTCAATGACCCGCGCGGCGCCTTATCTATATTTTATCCACCAACAACTTAAAAAACGCCGATTACCCGCTGAATTAGCATTACTGCCTATTGTAGAAAGTGCTTTTAACCCGTTTGCACAAAATGCATCATCCGGTGCGGCAGGCATGTGGCAAATGATGACAAACACAGCGTCCGGCTACGGTATCCGCCAAAACTGGTGGTACGATGGACGACGCGACATCGTCGCATCCACCAAAGCTGCTTTAAATCATCTTGCTTATTTACAAAGTTTTTTCGAAGGCAATTGGATGTTAGCGATTGCGGCTTATGATACGGGTGAAGGTAATGTGCTTTCAGCAATTCGAAAAAACATTGCCAATGGTGAAAATACGGATTTCTGGTCCTTACCCGTCGCAACAGAAACCCGCGATTATGTACCGCGTTTGTTAGCGCTCGCGATAATTATTAGTCATCCAGAGCAATATCCAATCGATTTTCCGCCAGTTCGTAATGCACCTTATCTTGCTCAGGTTGATATTGGCGCGCAGATTGATTTGAAAGAAGCAGCCTATCTTGCAGGCCTCAGTCTCAAAGACTTAAAACGTCTTAACCCAGGTTATAGTCGTTCCGCAACCGATCCAAATGGTCCTTTCAAAATTATTCTGCCTATAGAAAGTGTAGAACAATTCACGGAAAATCTCGCCAATTCATCCTTTGCTGAACGCAGGAAATGGACAAAATTCAAAAGCAGACCGGATGATACTATCAGTACTTATGCAAAACGGACGAAGCCTCACAAATTCTTCCGAAGCAAAAGCACCACTTTTGCTGAAAATAAAAAAACGGAACCCAGTTATCCAAGTTTAATTAGTAACGAAACAGTGACCAATGCATTTCAAAAAGAAGATGAAAATTATGTAATGCAACCAGGCGATACCATTTACATGGTAAGACGAGGTGATAATATCGACAACATCGCCCAGCATTTTCGCCTCACGCCACAGCGACTTGCCATGATCAACCAAGTCAATCGCTATCAGACGCTACATCTCGGTCAACGAATTATCATTCCAACACATCACACGCAACAAGATGATGTGCAAAAATATCAATTAACCCCTGGCGATACGATCTACATGGTCAGACACGGCGATACTCTTGAAAAAATTGCCAGCCGTTTCCATACCACGCCTGCTGCGGTCAGGCTTACTAATTTGTTATCAAGCAATACACTGGAAGAAGGTGATCAATTAGTGATCCCAACGCATGCCTAAAAAAACCTTGATGACAACTTAAAAACTAATTAGTCTGATTGCCTTTAAAAAATAGCTAAATATGTTTGAGGGCATGATGGATATCCGTAGCAAAATTGCAACAGAACTCAATGTAAAAATTCAACAAGTTGAAGCTGCAATCGAATTATTAGATGGCGGCGCAACTGTTCCATTTATCTCGCGCTATCGCAAAGAGGTAACTGGCAGTTTAGATGACACGCAATTACGCCATTTAGAAGAACGCTTGCATTATTTACGTGAATTGGAAGATCGTCGTCAAACTATTTTAAAAAGCATTACGGAACAAAATAAATTAACTCCCGAACTTGAAAAAAATATTTTAGCGACAGACAGTAAAGCAACGCTCGAAGATTTGTATTTACCTTACAAACCAAAACGTCGCACCAAAGCACAAATTGCCAGAGAAGCGGGCCTCGAACCTTTAGCAAAGCAATTACTAGAAGATCCCACGCAAATTCCAGAAAATTTAGCTGAAAAATTTATAGATGCGGAAAAAAATATCTTAACCGCTGCAGATGCGCTCGATGGTGCCAGACAAATCTTGATGGAATTATTTGCTGAGCATGCTGAATTGATTGGTGAGCTACGTGATTTTGTTTGGGAACACGGTATTTTAAAAAGTGTTGTCATGAAAGACAAAGAACAAGCTGGCAACAAATTTGCTGATTATTTTGATTATCAAGAACCTATTAAAAAAATTCCTTCTCATCGCGCTCTCGCTTTATTTCGTGGTCAGCGTGAAGAATTTTTATCTGTTAATTTAATCCTGACAGAAATCGAAGAACAGACTGCGCAACAAAAAATAGCTGGGCAATTTGGTGTGCGTCAAAAAAATCGGCCTGCCGATGCTTGGCTGATGGAAACCATCGCATGGACTTGGCGAGTGAAATTATTTTTAAAATTAGAAATTGAGCTCATGATGCGATTACGCGAATCGTCTGAAGAAGAAGCCATTAAAGTATTTGCAAATAATTTGAAACATCTCCTCATGGCAGCGCCGGCAGGATCGCGCGTCACATTAGGATTGGATCCTGGTTTACGCACTGGAGTTAAAGTCGTTGTGATTGATGGCACAGGAAAATTATTAGCACACACCAGCGTTTTTCCACACGCACCGCGTAATGATTGGGATGCGTCCATTTCTTTACTCGCAAAACTTTGCAAACAATTTAATGTGGAATTAGTCAGCATCGGAAATGGCACCGCATCACGAGAAACAGACAAGCTCGTCATGGAATTAAAAAAACGTCATCCTGAATTAAAACTAACGAGCATTGTAGTATCGGAAGCAGGCGCATCGGTTTATTCAGCATCGGAACTGGCTGCCAATGAATTTCCTTCTCTGGATGTTTCTTATCGTGGCGCAGTGTCAATTGGGCGACGTTTGCAAGATCCGCTCGCAGAACTTGTAAAAATCGAACCAAAATCAATTGGCGTCGGTCAATATCAACATGATGTTAATCAAACTCGTTTATCACGCATGTTGCATGCTGTGATGGAAGATTGTGTGAACGCCGTCGGCGTAGATGTGAATACTGCATCAGCACCACTTTTATCGTGTGTCGCCGGACTGAATGATACGGTTGCTAAAAATATTGTTGCTTATCGCAATGAACATGGGCAATTTAAAAATCGCCATCATTTGAAAAAAGTGCCGCGTTTAGGCGAAAAAGCGTTTGAACAAGCCGCTGGGTTTTTACGGATTTTAAATAGCGAAAATCCGTTGGATGCATCGGCAGTTCATCCAGAAGCGTATGTGATTGTTGAGCGAATTTTAAAAAATCAGGAAAAATCGATTAAAGATATTATGGGTAATACTCGGCTGTTAAAAAGCATGAATGCAGCGGAATTTACCGATGAACATTTTGGTATTCCGACAGTCACTGATATTTTGCATGAATTAGAAAAACCTGGCAGAGATCCTCGACCTGAATTTAAAACTGCGGAGTTTAAAGAAGGCATTGAAGATTTAAAAGATTTACGCACGGGAATGATTCTGGAAGGTGTCGTGACAAATGTCGCAAATTTTGGCGCATTTGTGGATATTGGCGTACATCAAGATGGCTTGGTACACGTTTCTGTATTAGCTGATCGCTTTGTCAAAGATCCGAATGAAGTTGTCAAAGTTGGTGATATTGTAAAAGTGAAAGTTCTTGAAGTGGATTTAGTACGTCGTCGTATTCAATTAAGTATGCGCTTGACTGAAACGCCTGCTCCTGTTGCTTCACGAACGGAACCGAAAAAAAATAAATCTGCAAAAACTGCGCCGTTAGAAACATCGTTAGGGAATGTGTTGTTGGATGCGTTGCGGAATAAGCAAACAAAATAATCTACATTATCGCACCGTCATCCCGCGCATGCTCTTGGCGCGGGACCCAGCGCCTTTCATCAAATGACCCCATAAAAAACGCTGGGTTCCGCGCTAAAAGCACGCGCGGAATGACGGGTGGGCGCGGGCGCGTCGCACACACTATCCCGGCTTCGGTAAGTCAGGACGCCTAGGAACTGCAGACGTTATGCTTTGCGGTGAGCTAGCACCTGATGTCGTTGGAGGATGATACATATCCATCCCGATTCTTCTTCCTTCCGACGCCAATCTGTGCTCAACTGCACCAGCACATTGATCTCGTTTAATTTGAGCTGCGTGTCTTTTTTCGTATATTTTTTCTTGCTGACTAACAAACAGTTCAATAGCTTGCACTAAATTGATATCTGTAAAAAGCTTCGAAGGAATCGGCCCGCTTCCTTCTATTGGTTCACGCTGTTTCTCAGAAATCGCCCAAAGTTCATAGCTAAATCCACTCGACACTGTAGTCGGGTCTTCCATAATACGATGTGTGATTGGACATCTAAAATAATCTGGTATCTCTTTCTCATTGAATCCAATTTTTTTTAAGCGTTCTTCAAATTTATTTAAATATTCTGGCCAGATATTCGGTGTTGTTTTTACTTCAGCATCTCCTACTTCCTGCTCTACCCTTTTTTTTGCTAAAACTTCTTGTTCAACCTGCACAACAAAAGCTTCTATTGCACGCGCCAAACTTACATTCGTATTGTAAGGAAATTCATCTGGTATTTGCATACGAGTCTTGGGATCATTCCTACCGTGATGCAGACCCCAGATCACCGCTTGATCTTGTTCGCAGGTTTGCCCACTGGGCAACGTAGTTGGTTTGACCATGATAGACAATGTAACTGGACACTTAAAACAATCAGGTATCTCATCCAAATTAAATCCACTTTGTTTTAATCGCTGTTCAAGACCATTCACAGTTTCTCCTTTTTTTTCTTCTAGCGCATAGTCTTTTGCTTGACGATCTAATTTGAATAAATTGAGAATAGCAGGTTTATTTGCAGCTTCTTGTTCAGCAGTTTTTTTCTGAGTATTTATATGATCAAGATCAGGATGACGTGTGAGTAAGATACGAGTAATTTTTATTAGCCCTTCCCGAGCAGCCAAAATTAACGGTGTGTCACCTTCGTTATTTGCTGTATTAACATTGGCGCCTACTCCAAGCAGAATTGCAACCATTCGCCAATCTTTATTAAGCACCGCCCATAGCAAGGCTGTATTGCCTTTTTCATCCTTGTGCTCAATAACATCGCCTATATTTTGATATGTCGAATATCTAAAGATCATATCAACTTCATTGTTTTCAGCCGCATCTATAAAAACGTTGGGATCTATTTTAGGTAGCTCACCAAACAAAGGTATTTCTAATATCGTGCGCATGATATCTCGCCTACGCGTACCACCTTTAAACCTTAGGCGCGGGAGACGGCGGCACCAATAATTTCCGATTTGATATAACAACAGGATTTTGAGTTAAATTAGCTAACCCCTGTCTAACCAGCTCGGCTATTGCATAAAAAGCACGATCAGTTGCCAAAGGATACGTCTCGTAATTAGTAACCGCATTCCCATTCGCTTTTACTTGTAATGCGGCCCAACGTAGTCGCAACACATCCTGGAATAATTCCAAATCACCACGATCTAATACAACATCCTCGGCTGCAGGATGGCGACGTCGAATACGCTCAATCACTTTTTCTATCTTGCGTATATCATCTTGTTTTTCCCAAAATCCTGCTTTCAAATAAGCACCCAGTTTTTCCTCTGAATCAGTAGGCTGAGCAAAACCAGCCGTATTAACAAACCGAGCAACTTGTGCGGGCCTTGCTGTTTTTGCGGAATGATAGAGAGCAACAATATTTTCAATTTCAGATAATTTCACTGCTGTTTTTTCTTCTTGCGGTGTTGCTGGCGTAAAAGATCTGCTATTTGCAATCGCAAAAGCAAATGCTTCTGTTGTTTTGTTTCGACTTATTTCTTTACGCACAGTCTCATTCTGAAAAATAGGTAAAATATTTCGATCACACCAATCAATTGGTAAATTCTCATTATCCTGACATTCAACAGGAAGTTTATTGATTGCAGAAACTAACAAAGTAAGCCCAAATGACCATTCCTTCTTACACAACATTCTCCAATTGGCTGCGAATTGCGTAAGAATTTTTGGCGTCAAAAATTTGGCATACGTACTCGACGCAGAAGGTAATTCAGCACTTCCCGTCACATAACAAGGCATACGTACATTAAATCTGGCCATCACAGAAAAATCAGCGGGTATGCCGTTATGTAGTAATCTATGAAAATAATCTATGATTGCATTATCAATTGCCATTGCTTGCTGCGTACTTAAAAAAGTTGGCAGAAAATCTCTATTGAGTTGCATTGGAATATTTAAATTTTGGCATAATCTAACACGCAATCGAGAAGTGAATCTGTCAGTACTTGTGTTGCCCACTCGATAATTTTCAGTGACAAAACGAATATATTTTAAAAATTCTGCATGAAGTTGTGTGGTTAATTCAGCCAACTTCGTCGTCGTTTCTACAGAAGATTTTTGATAACACTCTCTTGCTGATAATATTAACCCACGTATACTTTCCTGAATTTTAATGAATGACTCAATCTTGTCATCACTAAACTCTGTCTTGACAAAAAGGCTACCCATCTCTCTTACATAACAATTAAAATCAAATTCAAAGAGATCAAGCAAGCTTAAATAATTATTGGCCATGCCACAAAATTCCGAAATTCGTTTATCATCATTTTGTATTTGTTGCATGATTTGATCTTTGTAATTGCGGACAAACGCTTGCAAAATAGGTGTAGTTGCATTATCTGATTTTTCTTCAGGTAAAAATGATTCTAATGTTTGTGATTGAGCAGGAAGAAGTTGATCTGAATTCGCAAGGTTTTTAACAATATCCGTCACCAATTTATTCGAATCAATTTTATCTTCCATACTGACAGCTGCAAAGTCTATTCCTGAAAAATGCAGATTTTCAGATACCACAGGAAAAGCGCTATTCATTTTGACTCTCAAGCGTTCTTCGACATGCGCGCGCAATAAATCCAAAATCTTTTCGACTGCCTGAGCATAAATATAGCGTGAAATCGGTTTTACTTCATTTAGAAATTCAAATAACGACAACGAATTTGCAACTTGTTTAGCTTCTTCTACATTCGTCGCAATACTATTTAATTTGCTAATACTCAAGCCAGCTAGTTCGTCATTTTTTTCTTGTAGAGCTTTATTGATCGTATCAGCGAGAATTTTCTCCAAACGTTTATCGATAGATAGTTGTATTTTTGCATCCAATTTATCTGGCATAAAGGGTGCAAGTGCATTTGGTTTTCCGACGCTTAATAACAAATCATTTTGCTGTAAAACACCTTGAACGTTTGCTGATTTCTCATCCGGTAATAAATTATTTATTCCTGATGAAAAGATACTCGGTTTCTCATCAGTTAATCCAGCTATCTCAATCAGTGATAATTTTGCAATAACATAATTTAAATATTCATCTGTTTTTTTAGCGCACCGAATAATAAACTCTTCAATTGCTTGATGAACGAATTTTTTAAGTTCATCTGGAGAAGTCTCTGCCATCGATTTAAAGCTCGCACCAGCAGGATTGCTTTCTTTAAACAATGCAATTAATTCAACAATCAACGAATGTATTCGTTGATCTGATGCGCCAGGCAGTTTCTTTAAAAAATTTCCCATGTCTTCTTTTAACGCTTTCTTTACATTACCAACATGAAAATCATTAATCATTTTGCCAAGCCTACCCTCTGCCTTGAGAGTAATTGCTTGCATGACGTGGGTTTTTTCATTGGGTAAGAGCAGCGCAAAAAAACCAGCGGATGCTTGACCCGAACCATTGACATACGCATTAATCATTGCGATTTTGGTATCAACTGTTTGATCACATATTTTATCAAGCTGATGAGTCGCCAAAAACTTATCAAAATTTTCAATCAGCGCAGCAACATAATAAGGACGTAAATTATTGCCGATCACAATATTCAGAACAACTTCTGCAGTTGTACCATATCTACTGATCTCCGCCATAATACGCTCATTTTTTTCAATGATACTTTTAAGATTATCGATACCAGGACAAACGAGCGAGCGGACAAACGCTTCTTGCATACGACTAATATCACCAATTTCTACAGCCACTAGACTATAGAGCGTCTCCATTTCATCGTGATTATTTTGCAATTTTACATTTCGATCATAACTATATGGATCAACCACGAGCGTAGCAAATTCTCCAGTGATAGATAATGGCGTGGGATATATCAAAGTAGTCACTTGATCTACATCACGTAATCGCATTGCCCAACGTTTACGATTTCTTTTACCAATCTCAGTCGCTTCTGGGGAATAACAATAGGCTCTATTGTCATGATCATAAAGTCTTTGTGTATTACAATTGACAGTCAACGAATCAGTATTCATTCTCAACCGTCCATCAACGACTGTTAACAGTGGTTGATTGGAAGTGGAAGTGCGATAGGCATCTACTAATACGGTCAGCGCATTAGGCCCGCAATCACGTTGCCGAAGTTGCTGCGTGACATTCGGATCTGAGTAAACACAACCAGGAAAAATTTCTCCGAAAATATTTCTCAACTTTGTAAACGCTTTGTATTTCGGACAGTCTTCATCTCGAGTTGTTTCCGGTGACGGATCAAGACAGATAACTTGAATTTCATTACGTGCATTTTTATAAATAAAAAATGGAACCCAGTGCGCATTATTCAGATTGAGCAACCCTGAAAAAATCAGCGGATTTTCATCATTTGGCACATGACTCGCAACTAATGATTTCAATAATCCTTTAAAAGCATTAGAACGCTCACGATAATTATGGTTATCGTCATCACTCGCAACAAAAAGTGGATCAGAAACAGGTAAATGAAAAAAACTAGTTTTTGGTTTGTTAAGAGGCATGACTTCTTCGACTTTCATGTCAGGCAATTTATTAACAATGACACCAGGATAGGTTTTAAATAAAAATTCATCTGCCGCACGAAGTTCTGTTTCAGAATATTGATAGAGAAGTGCTTTAGTTAATTTTTGCCGTCTTGGATCTTCTGGCAATCCTGCACGCTCAAAATTAACTGGAATAATGGGCGAAATATGCAATTTATCTCGTAACGCATTTGTCTCTGCAATATGCTTTTCATCAACAAGTAATAATTTATTGATGGTATGCACATCCAGCTTGTGGCCATACAAATCTAATGGTTGCCAGGCATCAGACACTCGCTTGTAGTGTTTTAATAAAACGATAAATAACGATCGGTTACAATATCTGAAAATGAGCTCTAAATCATTTTTTGTCAACGAAGAATAAATTACATCGTCTTTTAACACGCGCACTAACAATTTATCATTTTCAAAAGCCCGAAAAAATTTTTGTTGTCTGACCACACGTGCTTGAATTTCTTTTACTCTTCGCCACAGAGTGAAAGGCACTGTAAAACTAGCGCGGCTCTGACTGATAGCGGATGAATCATAATAGCCCGCGTCTCTGCGGAAAGCTGCATCTCGATGCAATTGAGTCATGCCGCTCCAGAGAGCATCGTCATTACTAATTTGGTTTGTCAATTGTTGGTATGCTGTTCCTCTGGCATCTGGCACACCCCATTTTCCAACAAACGTACCATCGCCTGCTAGTTTCAGATTTTTTTCTTGGTATCTTCGTAACAATGCGAGCAAACTTGTACGTACTTTTTCCGTTGAGTGCGTGCGTTCTATGAGCATCTTGCATTCGTCTTGATACTCGCTTGGCAACACAACTGGAATTCGTTCTGGTTGAATTTCCATTTTAACTTCGATGATTTCATCAAGCGGTAATTGTGCACGCTTTGCATAGGCTTTTATAACATCAGTCTCTCTTAAATCTTCTGAGCAGTTATAAATTTCTAAATAATCAATTTTGATGCCCGCACTTTTCATTAAATTTAAAAATTCATTCGCCACTTTAAAATCAAGTGAATCAAGCCATTCCAACTGTGACGCATGTTTTTGAATGGTTAATGCATAATATATTTCGATACAGATTTTTTTATTTTCTGCTGGCACATGATTTTTAATAAAATCCGCAACAAATTTAGGATCGAATTGTTCTGGTAATTCTTTTATTAATTTCCAAATAGGTTCAATCGCGTTGTTTTTTGCAGGGATTATTGCCTTAAGCTGTATTGGATACAAATTCGATGTAAAACCAGCATCCCTGTTTTTCAGGAACTCTATCACTAAATCCTGCAACCTATTTAAACCAAAAGCTGCAATAAACATTTCTTTAGGCGCTTGCACACGATAAAGCAGCAAGGGAAGAAGTTCTCTAGATGACATCCAGGTGGTGAATTTAGCTGGATCTGATTTTTCAAATGCCGCTTCTATTACTTTATCTTCAAGAACTGCCGTGCAAAGAGTTTGTTTTTGGAAAATAGTTGATAATTTTTCTTGGTTATTTTTAACATATTCGACAGGTAAGCGATTTAACAGTGACTGATAGTGTTTCGCCAATCTTATCCCATATTGAGGAAACATAGCCAAAACATTTTCTATTCCTTTACTCAGATCATTAATGAATCGAAGATACCGAAATACAAATTCATAATCGATTGCTGTCACAAGTGATACGATAGGCTGACGCTCTAAACTTCCTTGCGCACCAATTTCTAATCTTTTTTCAAGTGTATAAATAATTCCACTTTTTTCAACGTGAATACCCGCTCTGTATAACCGTTTTTGAAATTTTTGTAGTTCTGAATCATTTTTACTTTCTGCAGTTGAGATTGTTTCATCGGTACAAGAAATTTGTTTCTCAAAAGGAGTTTCTGCTATGTCATTTAACAAGTCGTCAACATGAACCTTACCCGCTTTTTCATTTTCACCATAAGGTGTCACATAAAGTAAATCGGTTAAGTCAAGAGAAGATACATCAAGCAATCCAACAGAAGCTTTGATTAGAACGGGATTGGTTTTAGCTTTTTTAGGCATCTCAACAAGGTAAATAAATAAATCTTTTAATACCGCATAAACAGTTTCTGCCGTTCCATGTTGAAGATAGGGAACCAGCCGTTGAAAAAACACTGACTCAACGCCTTCATCTAAAGAAATACCTTCCCTGCGATACTGACTTAATAAATCAGCAAAAAGTTTCGCATGGTCTGCAAATTTCTTGAGTAACTCTTTTAACAGCATGGCTATTCCTCTATTATTCAGCAGGTTGCATGAATAATGAAACTTTAAAAAAATGTGGTTTATCCTACCAAGACTATCTTAAGAAATACTTAAACGATGTAAATAAAAATAGAAGAAAAATCAGAAAGCTTATGGTATTTTTGCGAATGCATATCTCAGCCATTTTTTAGGGAAATAAGGTGCATACTGAAACTAACCCAATCAAAGGCATTCTATTTTGCCTATTTAGTTATTTTTTTATTTCCTTGATTGGTGTTTTTGAGAAATCTATTTCGCATGGCGTGAGTATTCCTGTCATATTATTTTTTCAAAATAGCACTTGTTTTTGCTTAATTTTGATCGAATTATCAAGAAATAGAATTGATTCTTTAAAACCGCAACAACTGCCCACCTACTTGGTTCGTATCGGCTCAGGCATAGGTTGTTATGTCACGCTTTTTTATATTATTCGATATATTCCAGTCTCTGAGGCTATGTTGTATCAATACTCAGCCTCACTTTGGATCCCATTTATCATGTTTTTTTGGCTAAAAGTGAAAATGCCTTCAAAATTATGGACCGGGATTTTGATTGGATTTGCCGGCATGTTATTGATTTTGAAACCGGGTCGATCGATGTTAGGTTTGGTTTCGCTAGCGGGGATTTTGTGTGGTGTAGTACAGGGAATATCCGTCGTCGCAATTCGTAAATTATCAACTGAACCGATCGCGCGCGTGTTATTTTATTATTATTTAATCGCCATTCTCTGCACGAGTTTATTTGCAATACATTACTGGACACCGCTTAGCCTGAAAGATTTTGTATTATTACTTGGCGTGGGTATATCTACTTATTCCGGACAAAAAATATTTGCTTATTCCTGTCGTTTCGCGCATCCAACCACTCTCGCGCCTATTTGTTATACCAGTATTTTGTATTCTGGATTGCTGGGCTGGATGTTCTGGAATGAAATTCCTGACAAAGAAACGATTCTTGGAATGGCATTCGTTATTTTAGGCTGTGTTTTAACTGTTTTCATGAATCGACCATCAAGCAGACCGCTTGTTGCACTGGCATTTGAAAAATCTTAACTAGGGTCTATTTACAATTGGTTTGAGGGGTTTAAAAAGCGGTAGAATTGGCCAAAATCGTCGCAAATTTTCGTTAAATAGCCTTTGCTATTCGCCTCAAATTTGCGACGATTTTGACTCGATTCCCCACTTTTTAAACCCCTCAAACCAATTGTAAACAGACCCTAATAAAATCAAGCACTTTCAGCAGCAAAACCATTCCCCTCTATTTAGCGTAGAATAAGATTATATAAAAATATAAACTTGGAGTGGTGCTATGCAAATTAAAATTTCTATTGCATTTGCCGCATGCTCGTTGCTTCTTTTCTCACAAAATAGTTTAGCTTGGTCAGACAATCCAGATGGCGGAGATTATTACTCATCAGCACCTGTCGCTTATGATGATAATTATGGTGATAATAATTCTGGAATGGTTCAACCAGCAGATCAAGAATTTTATGAAGAACCTCAGGATAATTCGAGGCAACGCTATGCATATAATGACGACACAGAACGTGACTTGTATCGCAAACCTCGTCATGTCTCAGGTTATAAATCTTATTCATCTCGTTTGCCCAGTCACATTTCTACAGGCGAAAAAACAATTGTTGTCGATCCGAGTGTGCATGCTTGGGGTGCATATTCTGCGGACGGAAAATTAATTCGTTCCGGTGTTGCTACATCAGGAAAAAGCTGGTGCGGTGATATCGGTAGACCGTGTCGCACAAAGTCAGGTACTTTCCGCATTTATTCACTGGGTGATCAGGATTGTTATTCGAAAAAATTTCCAGTAGGTGAAGGCGGCGCGCCGATGCCTTATTGCATGTATTTTAATGGTGGCCAGGCATTGCATGGCTCCTACGAAGTTGTCGATGGAAATCGTAGTCATGGCTGTGTGCGTTTGCATGTGCAAGACGCAGAGTGGATACGGTTTAATTTTGCAACGGTAGGGACGAAGGTGATTGTGAGATCTTATTAAGGCACTCAGGCGGACACACAGGTCCGCCCCTACGGACGGACGGTTGTTATGCCATCGTCAAAATAACTTTCCCAGATGTTTTTCTATCTTCAAGCAAACGCTGTGCTTCAGGCGCTTGGTCAAGCGAGAAAACATGATCAATTGCTAATTTAAGCCAACCCTCACGAATACCTGTCAACACATCATTCGCACGAGTCAATAATTCCTCGCGTGTATCCAGATAATTAAAGAGCATACCACCAGAGACTGTGATGGATTTTTGTTGTAATGCATTTGGTTGAAGTGGATCCGCAGGACCGCTGGCCATACCAAACAGACAAATGTAACCGCGTTTTTTCACTGCATCTAAATTTTTGGTGAACGTCGTTTTACCTACACCATCAATAATATAATCCGCGCCTTTGCCATTCGTGATTTTTAGAGTTGCTGCAACAAAATCTTCTTCGGTGTATAAAATAACATGATCAGCACCCGCAGCACGAGCAGCCTTGGCTTTTTCATCTGTTGAAACAGTCCCAATCACATTCGCACCTAAATGCTTAAGCCATTGCACCAGTAAAAGACCCATACCACCCGCTGCAGCGTGCACAAGAACATAATCATTTGGTTTAATAGAATAATATTCATGTAAAAGATAATGTGCTGTCATACCTTGCAATGGAAACGCAGCACCTTGTTCAAAACTAATTTCTTGCGGAAGTGGAATCAGTTGTGATGCTTTCACAATACTATATTCTGCGTAAGAACCTATTCCATCTGTATAAGCAACACGATCGCCTGGTTTCACATCAACAACACCTTCACCCACTTCTTCAACAATCCCCGCACCCTCTAAACCGGGTATAAAAGGCAAAGACATTGGCAATTGACCGTTACGTAAATAAATATCAATAAAATTTAAGCCTGCTGCTTTGAGACGAACTAATGCTTCACCCTTTTTAGGTTTAGGTGTTGCAATATTTTTAAGATGAAGCACACTGGCATCACCGTGTTGATCAACTTGAATTGCTTTCATGAGTTTTTATTCCTAATTTAAAGTCGTGCGAGAAACATCCAAATAGATAAAATAAATAAAATGATCGAAACAACCAGACTACCCATGAGTGGGAAATCATAGCCCGCAATAATCAAACCAAATTTAACAAAAAATCGTGCCAAATGCACAATTGCCATAATAAGAAAAATAATTCCAGCAACGGTAAGAGGGATTCGTTTGTTCATCGTCATATTCAGCTCCTTGAATGAAGAATACAGGATAAAGCTTTGAACGAGCTTTGTCATCCTGAACGAAGTGAAGGATCTCCATATTTTAACGTGGAGATCCTTCACTTCGTTCAGGATGACAAAAAGCCAGGATGACAGCTCTTATGAATTTTTCAAAAACGCAACTTCCGCCTCAGTCGATTCGCGACCTAACACAGTATTGCGTTGTGGAAAACGACCAAACTCTTTGATAACCCTGAAATGCGCATAAGCATAAGCAAGAAATAATTGATAAACTTGTGTTGTTTCCGTCATCGAAAGAGAAACTAAACTTTGAAATAATCGAATCGATTGTTCTTGATACTCAGAAATTTCGGCATGCACTAATGGCATGTAAAAGAAAACACGTTCGATTAATGTTAATGCTTGATCCATTTTTTCATTCAAACCAGTCAGACATAAATCTTGCGCTTCTTTATCGTAAGCAAATGCATTTTTAGAATTACGATAAAATGTTCGTGAAAATTGATCGAGCAAAATAATCAAGGCTAATCTTCCACGCGGTGATTCAGCCCAGCTAGTCAAATTGCCATTAATTGCTGACTGATATTCTTCTTTAAATGCTTCCAACATGCTCAACTTTAATTTTTCATTTTCACCAAACCATAAATTAGTACGGTCGCTAGTCGGCAAATCCGCATGACCTAAATCACCAAACCAAAAATCTAATATCTCATGAATTTTATCCGACATGCCCCTACCCCTCTTACTAATTATAATTTCAGCATAGCATAAAAATACCGCGCAGATATCCTTATGATATTCAATATATTTTTCCCAATATTAACGCAACCAATAAGCGCATAATTAATTTTTCAGTCACTTGCTCACGATCAAAATGCGGATCAAATTCAGCAATTTCTACACCAATCAAGCGCGGGTCTTCTGCGATGGTGGTAAGCGCCTGACATAAATCATCAGCTTGAATTCCTCCCGCTTCCGACACACCTGTCCCAGGCGCATC
This sequence comes from uncultured Coxiellaceae bacterium, assembly GCA_964489265.1. GTDB lineage: Bacteria > Pseudomonadota > Gammaproteobacteria > DSM-16500 > DSM-16500 > CAYRUP01. Next base: position 19,309 of record CAZAXX010000018.1, on the reverse strand, counting down.
AACAGGATCAATGCTATCAATATCGATACTGACACCATAGCCTATTGTATTTTTCGAAACAATTTCGATCGCTTCCGCGAACACGGCAGACAATCCACGTTGTCTCACTTCATCCATATAAAAAACTCGCACATTCAGCCGTTCTAAGCGTTCCACCTCGCGTTGCTCAAAACTACGAATCCCGATCAGGCAAACATTGCCAGGATTTAATTTAGGCGCCTCTCCCATCAGATTTATCAGGGAAGATTCTCCCTCACCTAACAGGCAGGCTAACGGCATACCATGCAAATTTCCTGTCTCAGATGTTTCAGGTGTATGGCTATCCATATGCGCATCAATCCACAGTAACCCAAATAGGCCTTTTTCATGCAGAACATGAAATACCCCGCTCCAAGTACCAATTGCCGATGTGTGATCACCACCAATTACGGTAAATAATTGTTTTTGTTCAACAAGTGGAACAATGGCTTGTGCTAATTCACTGCATTGTTGCCGGACGAGCGCGAGTTTGCTTGCCTCTATTTCAGGTGTTTTAATCATGGCAGACCATTGTAGTTGAACACCCTGCCTGGTTAATTCATTTAAATAGGGCGATTGCTGTAGAGTGAGGGGACCATCGGCACTTCCTGGTTCTGCACCTGCAATACCAGAAGCGTAGCCCAGCAAACAAAGTAATTTATTATTTGGCATGAAACATCCTTTTTCTTTTATAATCCATTCTTGATAAAAGGTATTACACAAATTATGCAAGAAAATCACACTCACAATCGTTTAATGAGTCCTGCCACGCTTTTTCAGGCGGTTCCGTTTCTTAACAGAGAAACTGTCCTGAAAAAAATTCAGCATACGAGAGATACTGCACGGAAGATTATTCATGGTCAAGATCAGCGTATGATTGTGATCACGGGACCCTGCTCAATCCACGATGTGAATGCTGCTTTAGAATTTGCCGAATTATTGCAAAAGGCCGCAAAACATTTTATTGATGATCTTCTAATTATCATGCGTGTTTACTTTGAAAAACCACGCACCACAACGGGCTGGAAAGGATTTATTAATGATCCTAAACTCGATGGATCGTTTGATATCAATCAAGGACTTTTGCTGGCAAGAAAATTGTTGCTTGATTTAAGTGAATTAGGCGTGCCAGCAGGAACTGAATTTTTAAATCCGATTATTCCACATTATTTAATTGATTTAATTTCTTGGAGCGCAATTGGTGCGCGCACAGCAGAAAGTCAGTTACACCGTGAACTGGCTTCTGGATTAGTGACACCAGTTGGATTCAAAAATAATACGGATGGCAATGTCCAAATTGCTATTGATGCAGTCAATACCGCGCGTCAGCCACAGCATTTTATTGGTGTAGATGAAAGAGGTGTACCCTCCATCATCAATACCAACGGTAATGATTGTTGTCATATTATTTTACGTGGTGGCGATGCTGAACCAAATTATTCAGCAAGCCATGTTTTACACGCTGCAGAAAATTTAAAGAAAGCGCAGTTGATTCCGCGCCTCATGGTGGACTGTAGTCATGGCAATAGCAGGAAACAGCATCAGCAACAATTCACCGCGGCAAAATCTGTCATCGAGCAAGTACAGCTTGGCTCTTCTATCATTTGTGGTGTGATGATTGAAAGCAATCTTATCGCGGGCAATCAACGTTTGCTAAAAAATACGAAACTGACGTATGGCCAAAGCATCACAGATGAGTGCATCTCCTGGAATGATACGATTTTATTATTGGAACAACTCGCATTAGCGGTTCGTAAACGTCGCCAAAAAGCAGCAGCCTTAGTTGTATAAGCCTTATAGATTGACTATAATATATACGCATTAAAGCAATCATACTAAATACAGCTCACTAAGAGGTTTATCATGTTGATTTCTAAAAAGAAACTTGCATATTGTTTTGGCGCACTACTATTAACCACATCCGCTTTTGCAGAAACAGACGCACTTCGTCTGGATGTCTGCTCCAATGCATCCGGCTTTGTACGGTTAGAATGTAAAGCAAGCACAGGACCCACTCATGAAATCAAATCAGGGCCTGATGAAAGTGTTGGCGAAAGTTATCAAACCTTAAAAGGTTGGGCTGGCAAACAAACCACATTAAGTTGCGCGATATTAGTGGATGGCGTTAAAGAAGGCGATATCGTCAAAGGCGTTGACGGTGGTTCTGTCACACTTAATCTCGCAAAAACAAATGTCGTTGCAATCACGAATCAAAAATATAATCCGATATCTGGCATGACCGATTTTGATGGCAAACCAATTACCGGTGCATTTAGTTTTTTACCACCACCTGATAATGCAATTTATTACAAAGACACAACGTGTCCGTTTAAGTAATTTTGTAATGCGGCGGGCGGAAAGTTTTTTCTGCCCCTACTGCTAACAATGCAATTATTGCACCGAAAACCAAGTAAATTCCCGGCGCTGATTTATTCCCAGTAATTTTTACTAAATAAGTTGCCAGCAACGGCGCTGTCCCACCAAAAATTGAATAACTAATATTGTAACCAATTGCCGCTACACTATAACGCACAGCGATTGGCAACATTTCAAAAACGGTAACCGTAATAGTTCCTTGAAAATTCGCGGCAAGAAAAATAAAACATAATTCTGCAATAATATAATTTTCAATCGAGCCTGTTGAAATCAGTTGAAATAATGGATAACTTAAAATGGCAAAACCCGCTGCCGAAATACATAAAATAGATTTGCGACCGAAAATATCAGATAAATAACCACCTACTGGAACCAGCAAAGTAACGAGTAACAATCCAAGCGTACTCATTAAACTGGTTTTTGCGAGAGGCATGCCAATAATATTCGCTGCATACGATGGCATAAAAATAAAAATTAGATAAGTAATCATCGCGCTTAGAATATACAAACCTATCGTGATCAGCAGCTCGCGACGATATTGAGTGATTGCTGTCAAAAACGGAAATTTAACGAGTGAATTATTCTGTTCCGCATTTTTAAATAAACTCGATTCTGGAATTTGACTACGCACAAAATAACCTACAACACCTGTCACGAGTCCAAATAAAAAAGGAATTCGCCAGACAAAATCATGCTGACCAAATTGCAATACAAAACTTCCTACCGTCGAACCGAGCAACATGCCGACACCTGTCATGGACCAAAGTGTTGCGCTAATTAAACCTTTATTTTTTTTCTGTGTTGATTCCAGCACAAAAAGTACTGCGCCAGTTGATTCACCGCCTGCAGATAATCCCTGACACAGACGCAACATAATTAATAGTATCGGTGCCCACATACCAATTTGATAATACGTCGGCAAGAGTCCAATTGAACACGTTGAAAATGACATCAGCACAATGGATAACACCAACGTTTTTTTCCGACCGATTCGATCTCCCAAGTGACCAAACAAAATAGCACCAAGCGGTCGCACTAAAAATCCCACTGCAAAAATCACATACGTCAACAGCAATCCTGTCAGTTTATTTTCTTCAGGAAAAAAAAGATGTGCGAAAACCGGCGTAAAAAACGCGAATAATGAAAAATCATACCATTCCAAAATAGTGCCCACGGAAGATGCGGACATGAGGCGAAAAAATGATGGTGATTGCAAAGTGGCACTCCTATTTAAGCTTGGAAGTATACACGCAAGATGATTTCTCATACAATTGCACCACTTGAAACAAAGGAAATTAATAATGAATAGCCAGCAAAATAAAGCGTATGTGAATGATTTATGGGATAAATCGATTGTCCCCACCTTGATGGATTATATCCGCATTCCCAATAAATCTCCCTTGTTTGATCCGGATTGGAAAAGCCATGGTCACATGGATAAAGCCGCTGCCTTGCTGGCAAACTGGTGCCGCGAAAATGCGATTGAAAATATGAAGCTTGAAGTCGTGCAATTAGAAGGACGCACGCCTGTGATTTATATCGAAATACCAGGCAGCTCTGACGACACCATCTTATTGTATGGTCATTTTGACAAACAACCAGAAATGGTTGGCTGGGATTCTGATCTTGATCCATGGAAACCTGTTTTGCGTGGCGATAAATTATATGGTCGAGGTGGCGCTGATGATGGTTATTCAACATTTGCATCACTCGCTGCAATAAAATCGTTGCGCGCACAAAATATTCCGCACGCGCGCTGTGTGATTTTAATTGAAGGTTGTGAAGAAAGTGGTAGCTATGATTTGCCTTACTACATCGAAGCTTTGGAAAATCGTATTGGCAAACCGAGCTTAGTCATTTGTTTAGATTCCGGTTGCGGCAATTACGAACAATTATGGGTAACCACATCATTGCGCGGCATGCTCACCGGACAACTACAGATTGATGTATTAAAACAGGGAATTCATTCTGGTACGGGTAGTGGCATTGTGCCTTCCTGTTTTTTAGTTTTGCGTCAACTGCTCAGTCGAATTGAAAACGAATCCAATGGCGAAATTTTATTGCGAGATTTATTTGTCGACATCCCGCCTGAGCGAATTCGTCAAGCTGAACTAACTGCTGATGTTTTGGGTAAACATATTTATGATGATTATCCATTTGTAGATGGTGTTAAACCTGTCACGACTGATTTAGCAGAATTAATTTTGAATCGCACCTGGCGTCCTGCTTTATCAGTAATTGGTGCAGATGGTTTGCCAAAACCAGAAAATGCTGGCAGTGTCACACTTCCTTCGCTTTCTTTTACATTATCCATGCGTTTACCACCCACTTGTGATCCTGTGTCGGCAAGCAAAGCATTAAAATTTGCACTCGAAAAAAACCCACCGTTTGGTGCGAAAATTCATTTTGAACCAGGCAAAGTTTCTGCAGGCTGGAATGCACCGGCTGAAACAGCTTGGTTAAAAAACGCAGCAGCAGAAGCGTCAAAAAATTATTTTAACAAAGATGCAGTCTACATGGGTGAAGGCGGCACGATTCCATTCATGGGTATGTTAGGGAAAAAATTTCCAGAGGCGCAATTTTTGATTACAGGTGTTTTAGGACCTGAATCAAATGCGCATGGGCCTAATGAATTTTTACATATTCCGATGGGAAAAAATTTAACGTGTTGTGTTGCTGAGGTAATTGCGAAGCATTATCAAAGGTAAATTATACGTCATCCCGCTTAAGAAGCGTCGCGGGATGACGTGTTATAATATACATAATATTCTTAAGACGAGATTATTATGTCATCAGGCCATCTCGATTCAACACACAAGTTTAATCAACTAGTTGCGGAAGCAGAAAAACTGATTCGCGAAGTTCTTTTGTTTCAACCTCTATTGAAAGACTATGAATTACTGATTGACGTATTAAAAAATAACACGATTCCAGAAAGTGATCGAATTCGTTTGTTAGGTGAAATACTCGTTAATTTTAAAAAAGAAGTTGAAAAAGTAACACCGGGCACTTTACGAGAAGTGCGTACTCAAGAATTTAATCTAATTCAATCAAATTTAATAAAAATTTCTTTAGCCACACCTCAGCATGCTGAAGCCATTGATGTACTATTATCAGAAAAAATAAATAGTAAAAATATGCGGGCATTGCTCGCATTTGCAGCGATTCAAGATCCTAATTCAATCGATAAATATCTTAATAAATTTTACGCACAACCCGATTTCGAAAATTGGATGCTTCAACGCCCAAATGATTTAAAAAAAATTATCGCATTAGAAAAAAGAATTATTGCTTTCAAAGCAAATTATTTAACGGAAGAATGTAAAAAAATTATTGCCGCCTACCCTGCAGAGATTGTCCCAGAAGACCGAGATAATATTGAATATGTTCATGCGCGCAGATTAGCAACAGAACATGTCAATCGCATTGTTTATGGTTTAAAAGAAGAGATAGAACAAGCGTCGTCGCCTGAAGCTCGTAAACAGATCATCATGCGTTGGATACATATTGCGGTGGCATGCCGCAATAACAATAATTACCATACTTTAATGGCGCTCAATACGGTTTTTCAAAATCATCAAGCCATTGTTATTTTGTTATCTGAGCCTTTTAAGCGGGTCGTCAACAACTTACGTGATTTATGCAAGTATGAACGAGAAGTCATACCAGACGCTATGAACGCAGAAATGCTTGCTAAAATGAATTCAGTCGATCCAGATGGAAAGCCAACCACTCTGATCCCTTTTTTAGGCATTCTAGGACTTTACAAACCTAATTATATAAAAAAAGCACAGGAGGAAGGGAAGGAAAAAACTCCGATCGTAAAAATATTGGAAATATATATTTCCATGTGCAAGACAATTCGAGGCGAAGCGCAAAAAGAACAAAAGGATGAAACTCCTTCTCCTTTGGCAGCTTATAGCTTGTTAAAGCCAACAAATATTTCTCCTATCGAGCAAACGCAAACACCTGCCGTACCTAATAAATCACCGACTACGCCAAAATCAGGGACAACTTAATTTATAACTTCTCCACCATCCACAACAAAATTTTGCCCCGTAATAAAACTTGCTTCATCAGACCCTAAAAATAAAGCGAGATTCGCTACATCAATTGGCTTGCCTAACCGACCCAACGGGATAGCAGCCAACATTTGTTTCATGTCAGAACGACTGACCACGGTCGTTTCATCATTAAAAATATTTCCAGGCTCAATACTATTCACAGTAATATTAAATGGCGCTAACTCCAGCGCCGCAGTACGCATCAAGCCATTCATACCTGCTTTTGATGCGCTGTAATGACTAAATCCAGGAAAACCAATTCGTTCTCCCGCGATAGAAGAAATAAAAATAATTTTGCCGGATTCTTGTTGTTTCATGATGGCTGAAATTGTTTTTAAAATAAGAAATGAACCCGTTAAATTAATATCAATCACGTGTTGCCAATCTTGCAAACGCATTTTTTCTAGCGTATGCATGGGAAAAACCGCTGCGTTCTGCACAACAATATCAATTTGCTCGTATTTTGTAATGATTTTATTAACCGCATGTTTCACAGAAAATTCCTGGCTGACATCAGCTTCGATATATTCCGCACTGCCTTCCATATTTAAAATTTCTGCAACAGTTTGTTTTAATCTCAGTGTATTGCGCCCTAACACTATTACATGCGCTCCTTGTAACGCATACACTTTTGCAATTTCTCTCCCTATCCAACTGCCGCCACCTGTCACAACTGCAATTTTGTTAGATAATCGTCGTCGATTCATTTGCTATTCCTTTTGCAATAATTTCCGAACCTTTTTATCAAGTTGTTTTATAAATTTAGCCACGGCAAGACCTTGACTTAAATACGCTGCTTGCCCTGTAAATAAAGACATATAATCTAGATTATTTTTTTGCTGAGCTGCTGCACGCACGGGTGCTGTCAAAGCATGCTGAATGGGATAGGGAAGAATTTTATTAGCATAATGGTTGAGTTCTTCAATGAATTCATTATTAATTCCGCGCGCAGTTCTTCCAGTTAAAACATTTGTCAGCACTGTCTCAGGTAATTTTTTTTGGCGAAGCAATTTTTTAAATGCGTGATGCGTACCTGCTTCAGCACATGTCATAAATGCTGTTCCCATTTGCACACCTTCCGCACCTAAAATAAGTGCAGCAACGATACCCCGCTCATCCATGATGCCGCCTGATGCAATCACTGGACTAGAGATGTGATCAGCCAGCGCCGGAATTAAAGCAAAATTTCCAACTAACGAATTCATAGGATCTTTTAAAAATGAACCACGATGACCGCCCGCTTCAAATCCCTGCGCGACAATGAGATCAATTTTTTTCTTTTCAAGAAATAATGCCTCAGCAACAGTCGTCGCTGTTCCAATTAAAACCGTATTATTCCGTTTTAATTTTGTTAACCACTTATCTTCTGGAACACCAAAGGTAAAACTAAATACCGGAACTTTCGCTTCTATCACTGCTTGAATTTGTTCTGCAAACGGATAGATAACAGGCTCTTTCGTTGCATCATGCTCAGGATAAATCTCAGCAAGAATTTTTTTCATCGTTTTGATTTGTTGCTGATTGACTAAAAAATCAGTGGGAATAAATAAATTTACGGCAAATGGTTTATCAGTAAGAGAACGAATCGCTCGAATCGTTTGATGGATTTGCTCAGGACTCATATAACCAGCACCGAGCGAACCTAATGCACCTTGATTCGATACACTAGCAATTAATTCAGGTGTGGTAACCCCACCCGCCATGGGTGCCTGAATGATGGGAAGTGTAATCTTGAGTTTCTTGACAAGCCTAGTATTCGGCCACATTCACAATCCTTTTTGAAAACACTTTTGGCTGATTCACTATCCATACACCCAATAACGCGATTAATCCGCCAAAAAATGCGAGCCACCCCGGTATTTCGCCCAACCAAATCCAACCTAACAATGTCGCAATGAGCGGCATTAAATAAAGATAATTAGCAGCTTCCGTAGCTGATATTTCTTTTAATCCATAACTCCATGCAATATAGCCAATGGCCGCAGGAAAAATTCCAAGATAAACAGCAGCCATTGTTGATTTTAAGGATGCCGTTTTAACACTGCCAACCATCTCAGGCATATAATACAGTAAAAAAAGCATCGTACCCCAAATAATGTAGGCCGTGACTTCGATCGCATGATATTTTTTTAAAAAAGGTTTTTGCAGCACCGAGTAAACGCCGCCAACAAATGTTGCGATCATGACTTCCAAAACACCGACGTGAAAATTATAGTCGTTGGTTTTGCCTAACATAATCAATGCGATGCCAACAACACTCACGAGCATCCCAAAAATGATATTGATGCCAATAACTTCTCGTAAAAATATGATTGCAAAAACGAGCGTGACTAAAGGCGAAAGACTGATAATAAAACTGGAAATACCTGAAGAAACGGAGAGTTCACCGTAATTTAATGCGATATGATAACAACCAAGACCAAATGCACCCACTAACAATAACAACGCCTTATCTAAGAACGTGACAGAGTGTCGCTCCGGAAGTCTCATTTGCATGATCAACATAATAATAGATGCAATAATAAAACGGAGTAATGCAAGTCCACCCGGCGTGTAACCTTGCAAGCTGACGCGAATGCCCACAAAAGCTGACGCCCAAAGCGATACAGCAACCAATAAAGCAATTTTTGTTTTTAAAGAAATAGATGTTTTCATTCGCCCGCCAAAAAATAATCGGTTGATTGCATTTCAAGTAACCGTGAATGTGTACGCGTGTATTCTAATATCATGTAACCACGACTATACAATTCATCAACCGCTTCCGCTGCGGAAATCACTAAGCGCACACGCGCATCATAAAATACATCAACCATACAGATAAACAGGCAAATCGTGTCTTTTGCATTCGGTGGGATAATGGGAATATCACTAATCAAAACAGTAGTAAATTCTTCTGCAATCGCTAAATAATCATTTTGACTGCGTGGAACCGTACAAATGTCTGCAAACTCAAACCAGACTATTTTTCCAGTGCGTTTTTTCACATTAATTTTACGACCAAGAATTTCGATAGGCTCTGTGCTAACAGGTTCATCACCCGCTAATGTGTCGAAGCTGGCTTCCATTTTTTTACTGGCTTCTTCATTGAGCGGCGAATAAAAAACACCTGCTTCTTTTAAATGACGCAAACGATAGTCCACGGTAGTGGGTATGTGCAAAACCTCCGTGTTTTGTTTTAGCATAGCAATCGCAGGTAAAAATTGTTCGCGTTGCAAACCATTTTTATATAAATCATCTGGCGCTACATTGGATGTTGTCACCAAACAAACGCTTTGTGAAAAAAGTGCTTTAAACAACCGACCGAGCAACATCGCATCCGTGATATCAGAAACAAAAAATTCATCGAAGCACAACAACATATATTTTTTTGCAAAATCCTTCGCGATAATCTGCAGAGGGTCTGTTTCGCCTTGATGGTTTTTTAATTCCTGATGAACAAGCTGCATAAATTGATGGAAATGCATACGCATTTTTTGCGGGAAAGGTATGCAATGATAAAAGCAATCCATCATAAATGTTTTACCAATTCCGACACCGCCGTGAATATATAATCCTTTCACCAAATGTTTCTTGTGGAACAATGAAAAAATTCCTTCGCGCTCAGCATGCTCTGCCATAATTTGCGTAAAAACCCGCTGCAAATGCTGCATCGCATTCAGTTGTTGCGGATCATTAAAAATCACGCCCTTGGCGCATTGTTCATCGTAATAGTCTAATGGTGTCATTGTCTTTAGTGTGTATTCAGAAGGATTTTTTTCATTCTACCCAATTCGCACGAGAAAAGTATATAATCCGAAATTTTAATGAAGGTAATATATGGAAAATTGTCCCTGCTCTTCGGGTAAATCTTTTTCTAATTGCTGCGGCATATATCTCTCCGGTGCTCAATCTGCCCCAACGCCTGAGGCGTTGATGCGCTCACGCTATACCGCCTACAGTATGGCTGATATTGATTATATTGCACGAACCATGCGAGGCCCTGCGAGCCGGGATTTCGATGCTGAAGAAGCATCTGTTTGGGCAAAACAAGTTACCTGGTTAGGATTGCAAGTGATTCAGTCCAGCCAAAATAATCAGCATGGCTTAGTCGAGTTTAAAGCAACTTACGCGCTTAACAACACTCAACAGGTAATGCATGAATTAAGTGAATTTGAATTAGTCGATGGTCAATGGTTTTATTTCGATGGAAAAAGCCCAAATAAACAAAATGGCAAGGTAGGTCGAAATGATCCATGTTCATGCGGCAGTCAGAAAAAATTTAAGAAATGTTGCGGAAGATAAACTACGAAGCGCGGAACACAGCGTATGTGTTCCGCAATATTCTTTGGATAACTAATTAATAATCATCGCCGGTTGCTGTATCTGCGCCACCTTCATCGGATGCAGAAGACGAACCACTCATGCTTGACGAGCCACTCATTCCACTCAATCCAGACATGCCAGATGTACCGCTCATATTCGATGTGCCGCTCATGCCAGTTGTACCACTCATATTCGACGTACCGCTCATGTTGGACGTACCACTCATATTGGAGCTACCGCTCATGTTAGATGTGCTGCCGCTCATATTGGACGTCCCAGATGTGCCATTCATGGATGAGCTACCACTCATACCCGTTGTACCGCTTAGACCGCCGGATGGTGCCGCACCACTTACATTGTTATCCGCTAATTGTTGTTCTTGAGGTAATGCAGGAGCTGGTGCAGAAGGTGAAGGTGGGGTCGCGCCAACGCTGTCATTCGGAAAAGGGTCTGCGTGAGCAATGGAAGCTGCAAACAGGCTAGCCGTAGCCATGGCAACCAGAATTTTACCTTTCATCATGTACCTCCTTGAGAATTATGTAACGTATAATTTAATACTAAAAGTTGCTTTGTGCTATCATTTTTTTAGGCATAATTGCATTACCAAATTAATTCTGCTATAAACTCCCCCCACAAATAAAATTCGTGGATCAGTAGCAACTTTTCAACAGGGAACAATGCATGATAAGTAAGCAAAATACTGCAAGTCTGTTTTTACGTTTTTTTCAACCGTGGATTATCTGTAGCTTAGGCATGTTGTTTTATTGTTACAATTATTTTCTGCGTGTTTCGCCCAGTGTGATGCAACATGATTTAATGCAGTCATTACACATTAATGCCACGCAATTTGGGACATTAGCCGCATTTTATTATTACGCATATACCCCGATGCAAGTTCCAGTGGGAATGATATATGATCGTTTCGGTGCTCGCTTAGTCCAGTTTTTTGCGTGTTTAACCGCAATCGTGGGTCTTGGTGTATTTATCACAGCAGACAGTTTGCCCATGGCAAGTTTGGGTCGATGTTTAATTGGTTTCGGAACTGCCTTTGCTTATATCGGCGTATTAAAGTTAGCTTCAATCTGGTTGCCGCCTAATCGATTCGCAACGGTTGCTGGATTAACCACGGCTTTTGGTATGATTTCAGCGATCATTGCAGACAAATATTTAACGCCATTTGTTTTGAATGTTGGTTATAAAAGTGCATTACATGCTGCTTTTTATATCGGCATCGGATTGAGTGTAGTGATTTTATTATTTATGCGTAGCAAACCGAAAAATCCGCTGGCGCATCAACAAGTCGCAACGACGCCAATCAGTTTTTCACAATTATTAAATGCGTTACGCATTGTGTTAACCAACCCACAAATGTGGTTAATTGGAATTATTGGTTGTTTGTTTTATTTGCCCGCTTCTGTGTTTTTAGATTTGTGGGGCATTCCTTACTTGAAAGCAGTACACCAATTATCGCCGGAGCAAGCAGCATCCGCAGTCAGCTGGACATTTATCGGTTGGATTATTGCGGGCCCAAGCATTGGTGCGCTGTCTGATAAAATTAAACGTCGTCGGTCACCGCTGATTGTGTCAGCATTTATGTCCACGATTTTCTTGTCACTTATTTTTTATATGCCTGGTTTGTCGCTTTATACTTTGTATGTGCTCTTTTTCTTTGTCGGTATATTCTGTGGCGCACATCCACTGTGTTTTGCGCTGGGTAAAGAAAATAGTCCCAACCAAATTTCAGGCACTGCTGTTGCCGTCACCAATTCATTAATTATGTTAGGTGGCATGATTTTTCAACCTATCGTCGGCAAACTTTTAGATAAACATGCCATCAACGTCATCATGCAAGATGGTGTGCCGATTTATAGTGCGGGTGATTATAGTTATGCATTAACAGTAATACCAATCGGCTTAATTTTAGCGATTATTTTATCTTTCTTCTTGAAAGAAACGTATTGCGAATCTCAACCACTACACGAAGAAAAACCCGAGTTGGCGACGAACAAGTTGGCGATGGATTGATTCGTCATTATTGCATGACTCAAGATTTTTCGTGCCCGTGCCCGTTTTTTCTTCGCGGAAAAATAACGCTTTGTCGAAGAAAAAACGGGCACGGGCACGCACGCGGGCACGGGCACGAAAAAACAGCATGACGATACTGGCTTATCAAACCCATTCTCGTGGTTTCAAAAACACATCATACAATTCCGCTTCTGCACTATGTGGTTCTGGCTTCCAATCATATTTCCAAGTCACCAACGGCGGCATAGATACCAAAATAGATTCGGTACGGCCACCCGACTGCAAACCAAACCAAGTCCCTCGATCATAGAGCAAATTAAATTCCACGTAACGCCCGCGTCGATAACATTGAAAATCACGCTCTCGTTCAGTAAAAGGATGGGATTTGCGTTTAGCAATAATCGGTTGATATGCTTTAATAAAGTGTTCGCCGACACTTTGCATAAACGCAAAGGATTTTTCAAAACCCCACTCATTCAAATCATCAAAAAATAAGCCGCCAATACCGCGCGGTTCATCACGGTGTTTTAAATAAAAATAATCATCACACCATTTTTTAAATCGAGGATAAACATCCACACCAAATGGATCACACGCTTCTTTTGCCATCGTGTGCCAATGCACAGCATCCTCCATGAACCCATAATACGGCGTTAAATCAAACCCGCCGCCAAACCACCAGTGCGACTTTCCATCTCCCAGATCCACATGCAAGAACCGCACGTTAGCGTGTGTCGTCGGCGCGTACGGATTATGGGGATGAATGACAAGTGACACGCCAATGGCCTGAAAAGGTTTATCAGTAAGTTCTGGACGTTTTGCAGTCGCCGCATGCGGTAAGGATTTTCCAAACACATGGGAAAAATTAACGCCGCCTTTTTCAATGACTGCCCCATTGGCTAGAGTACGCGTTAATCCACCACCGCCGTGCTTATGTTCCCACGGATCTTCGATAAAAACCGCTTTGCCATCTTCTTTTTCCAGGAACTGACAAATACGGTTTTGCAGATCAAGTAAATAGGTTTTTACTGCGGTAGGATTTGGTGACATTTCATTTTTGCCTTATATTCTTTTCGAGTGGAATGGAGTATATAATACGCCCCAACTTTCATCGCATCAATTTTCCAGGGAGATTCTATTGTGAGCTCAATCGATACCTTAAAAACACGCCGTACCCTTACCGTCAATAATATTTCTTATGATTACTTTAGTATAGAAAGTGCTGAAAAAAAGGGTTTAACTGGCTTGAGTCAGCTGCCCTGCTCGCTAAAGATTTTATTGGAGAATTTACTTCGCCACGAAGATGGGCACAGCGTGACTGTAGACGATATCCAAGCGCTTGCCGATTGGCTCGAAAATAAAAAATCCAATCGCGAAATCGCTTATCGCCCAGCACGCGTCCTAATGCAGGATTTTACTGGCGTTCCTGCGGTTGTGGATCTTGCTGCGATGCGCGATGCGATTAAACAGATGGGTGGCAATCCCGATCGGATTAACCCACTTTCTCCAGTCGATTTGGTCATCGATCACTCCATCCAGGTTGATCAATATGGCACGCAGACAGCATTAGCGGTCAATTCGAAATATGAAATGGAACGTAATCGCGAGCGCTATGAGTTTTTACGCTGGGGACAAAAAGCATTTCAAAACTTCCGTGTCGTCCCGCCGGATACCGGCATTTGCCATCAGGTTAACCTGGAATTTTTAGCAAAAACCGTCTGGACCGATGAAGTCAATGGAAAAACAATTGCTTATCCCGACACCTTGGTTGGTACAGATAGTCATACCACCATGATCAATGGCTTGGGTGTCCTGGGTTGGGGCGTCGGTGGCATTGAAGCTGAAGCCGCCATGCTGGGACAACCTATTTCCATGTTGATCCCAGAAGTCATTGGCGTGAAATTAACAGGCAAATTACGCGAGGGCGTAACTGCAACTGACTTGGTGTTAACATTGACCAATTTACTTCGCAAAAAAGGCGTTGTAGGCAAATTCGTAGAATATTTCGGCCCCGGCTTACATGCTCTTCCACTAGCCGATCGTGCAACGATTGCCAACATGGCGCCTGAATACGGCGCTACCTGCGGCTTTTTCCCTATCGATCACGCAACGACAGATTACTTACGCTTGACTGGGCGCGATGAGCAATTAATCGCGCTCGTTGAAGCTTACGCCAAAGCGCAAGGCATGTGGCACGACAAAGATTCAAAAGACCCTGTTTTCACCGATACATTAGAATTGGATTTAGGAAGTGTTGAACCCAGTCTAGCTGGTCCTAAACGTCCGCAGGATCGTGTGACGCTGCCACAAATGAGTGACACATTTAATAAATTATTAGGTGAAGCCAATCGTTCAGAAGAAGGAACGACCTCCTATAAAACAGACGCTAATTTTAACTTACACCACGGTGATGTTGTCATTGCAGCAATTACCAGCTGCACGAACACATCAAATCCGAGCGTCTTAATGGCTGCCGGTTTGCTCGCTAAAAAAGCCACTGAAAAAGGCTTAAAACCAAAACCCTGGGTGAAAGCTTCCTTAGCACCTGGATCTCAAGTGGTAACGCGTTATTTAGAAGAAGCCGGTTTACAAAAATATTTAAATAAAGTCGGTTTTGATTTAGTCGGTTATGGCTGCACAACGTGTATCGGTAACTCTGGTCCATTGCCTGATCCCGTTGCAAAAGCAGTGACTGATAATGACCTCGTAGTTTCCGCCGTGTTATCAGGCAACCGCAATTTTGAAGGACGTATTCATCCATTAATCAAAGCAAACTGGCTCGCTTCACCACCGTTGGTTGTTGCTTTTGCACTCGCTGGCACTACGAAAATTGATTTAAGCAAAGATGCGTTGGGTCAAAATGAACAGGGACAACCGGTTTATCTCAAAGATATTTGGCCCAGCAATGCAGAAGTTGCAGAAGCCGTTGCGAAAGTCAGCAATCAAATGTTCCGCGAGCAATACGCTGATGTATTTAGTGGAACCGCCGCCTGGCAAGACATGAAAACACCTGATAGCAAAACATATGCATGGCAAGCCGATTCCACTTACATTCAGCATCCGCCATTTTTCGCTTCGATGAAAGCAAAGCCAGACAACATCCATACAATTCATGGTGCACGCATTTTAGCGTTAATGGGTGACAGCATTACCAAAGACCATATTTCGCCAGCAGGTTCTATCAAAAAAGATAGACCAGCCGGACAATTTTTATTATCGCAAGATGTTCCAGTGAATGATTTCAATTCGCTAGGCGCGCGCCGCGGTAATCATGAAGTCATGATGCGCGGTACTTTCGCCAATATTCGAATTCGCAATGAAATGGTGCCAGGTGTTGAAGGCGGCTTTACGAAATACATTCCAACAGGTGAAGTGATGTCAATTTACGATGCCGCTATGCGTTATCAAAAAGATCACACGCCTTTGGTTGTAGTCGCTGGTAAAGAATATGGCACTGGCTCATCCAGAGATTGGGCAGCGAAAGGTCCTAAATTATTGGGCGTGACTGCTGTGATTGCAGAAAGTTTTGAACGCATACACCGTTCCAATTTAATAGGCATGGGGATTTTACCGCTGGAATTTATGGGCGATGCGACACGCAAAACGTTAAATTTGGTAGGTGATGAGACAATTGATATTTTAGGCTTGGATGATCATATCAAACCACACGCCATACTGACTGCTGTGATTCATCGGCATGATGGAAGTAAAAAAGAAATTTCCGTGTTATGTCGAATTGATACATTGAATGAAATTGAATACTATCGGCACGGCGGTATTTTGCAATATGTGCTGCGAAGTATGTTAAAAGAAGCGCAATAATTCCAGAGCGTCATCCTGAACGAAGTGAAGGATCTCCCTACAACGCGGAGATCCTTCACTTCGCTCAGGATGACAAAGATTTTTTAATATTTATTAAGATTACTTTAAGCTTAGTCTGACTATGATGATAAAAAATTTCATTAGGAGCAGTCATGTTAAGTACTCGTGTAGAAACACAGGAAATGTTTCGCGTAACTTATGAAAGATTGGTCGATGAATACAAAGAATTGCAACTGATCCCTCCTGAATCTTTACAAAAAGACGATCAAGAATATAGAGATAATCTTCTAATTTGGATAAATACAAAACCGGTGCCTTTAAATAATATATTAAAAAAAGCGGAAGACTATATAGCTAGAAATACCACGAAAAAACCTTCCAAACGCTGGCTCCCATTCTATACACCACAATATGTTGCCGATCTGGTTGACATGGGTGTTTCTTATGCTGGAGTAAAAGTTCACCAAGAAGAAGCAAAAGAAATCAAAGCTACTGCATTAATTAAATTGAATCTGATTAATAAAAATAAGCATGAATATCTTTATGTACGCCAATTAATTCAAGCAGCGCTAGCAGATTTAGATAAGATCTATACCAGGATGCACGGAGCAAAAATTACCACAGGCGAAGTTATTGAAATGCTAGAAGAAACATTTAACGCATATCATTATACACCCCAGACAAAGCGACTGGTCATGGTACACAATGAACCGGAACCAGAACAGTTAAGGAAAAATAACCCCCCTCCCGATTTTAGGTTCATGTAGGGTCTGTTTATAAATAAAATTCTCTCTATTTTGTTATTTTTAATCATTTCTCTGCTATTGTATAGTCATGGAAAAGGCTAGAGGATCTTATGCAAATCGCAACATTCCTACAAGATCTCGCGTTTATTATGATTGTCGCAGGGGTTGTGACAGTTATTTTCCATCAATTAAAACAACCTGTCGTATTAGGTTATATTCTCTCTGGCGTCATTTTAGGAAAACATACCCCGCCCTTTTCATTGATCCATGATGAAAATACGATTAAGACCTTAGCAGAATTAGGCGTCATCTTTTTGATGTTTTCGTTAGGTCTGGAATTTAGCATACGAAAATTACTACGCGTCGGCACAGCCGCACTCATTACCGCGCTCGCAGAAATTATTTTAATGATTTTAGTCGGCTATGAGATCGGCCAATTTTTTGGTTGGAAGCCCATCGATTCGCTATTCCTCGGCGCCATGCTTGCGGTTTCTTCTACCACGATTATTATTAAAGCGTTAAATGAACTCGGCATGAAACATGAAAGCTTCGCGCAACTGATTTTTGGAATATTGATTGTTGAAGATATTCTAGCGATTGGCATCTTGGCGATTCTGTCTAGCATTTCCATTAGCGGCGCAGTCGACCCAAGCGCGCTCATTATTACGCTCGGAAAATTATTTATATTTCTGGTTGTCTCACTCATCATCGGAATTCTCATTATTCCAAAGATCATCGCATATGTTGCGCAATTTAAAAGCCGAGAAATGCTACTGATTACCGTATTAGGATTTTGTTTTGGCTTTTCGTTGCTCGTCATTAAACTTGGTTATAGCGTGGCATTGGGCGCATTTTTAATTGGTTCTATCATTGCAGAATCGCATCAAATAAAAATAATTGAAAAACTGGTCGAGCCACTGACCAACATGTTCAGTGCAATTTTCTTTGTTTCAATTGGCTTACTGGTCGATCCGAAAATCATGCAACAATATTGGGTATCAATTTTAGTTATCACGGTAGCGCTCGTCATTGGAAAAGTCTTAGTCTGTAGCTCAGGCGTATTTTTAGCAGGACGTGATGGCAGGACGTCTATGCGGGTTGGGATGGGGCTCGCGCAAATTGGTGAATTTTCATTTATTATCGCATCATTGGGCGTTTCATTAAAAGTGATGAGCCCGCATCTTTATCCAATCATTGTCGCCGTCTCCGCCATTACCACTTTTTTAACACCTTATTTAATAAAAACTGCAGATCCATTCACTGCTTTTCTAGCTCGCTTAATCCCATTACGAATTTCACAATTTTTTAATACGTATACCGCCTGGATACAAAACATAGGCACAACAAACACCAATGTGCTGGTAAAACAAGCGCTAAAAAAAGGCTTATTACAAATCTTTTTAAATTTAACATTGATCATCGCCAGTTTTATTTTAGGATCCTACCTGGCACACAACAGAACGGTGGGTGAATTATTTTATGATATTCGCATTGAAAAAGCAGTCATCTGGGGAGCCTCACTGATTGTATCACTTCCGTTTCTCATCGCAATTTACCGAAAATTAAAGGGATTAAGTATGCTAATTGCAGAAATGACCCTCAAACCAGATGAGTCCGGCGAATATAATATTAAATTAAGACGAACTATCTCAGAAATTATTCCTGCTGCGGGCATGCTGGGCATTATTTTAATGATCATCGCACTGAGCGCCAGTATTTTGCCGCCGATTGGATTGTTAATATTTGTGTTAATAATTGTTGTATTAATGGCTGCATTTTTATGGTCATGGTTTATCAAATTGCATTCGCGATTACAAATCACGTTGATGGAAACGTTGAAAAAAACAGATGAGAAGAAGTGACGGCTGTCATCCTGTCGCTGTCATCCTTGAACGATTCGCTGTCATCCTGAACGAAGTGAAGGATCTCCCTGTTATAATCTGGAGATCCTTCACT